>PCAT01000090.1 GCA_002730655.1 Balneola sp. | reverse complement strand
TAAAAGAGGACTTAGAATTGACCACATTTGGGTTACAAAAAAACTTAATGCTTTAGTAAAAGACTCAGGTATCGATTACGAGATTAGAGGTATGGAAAAACCATCAGATCATGCTCCTATATGGACAACTTTTGATTTATAGCCTCTTCTCTTTGAAAAATCTTTTCAATATCTCAGAGGCGTCAGCCTCTAGTAACCCGTGTGAAAATTTAACTTCATGATTGACAAAATCTGAATTTAACAATTTTCCGTTGCTTATCACTGCACCAGACTTAGGATCCGGAGCTGCAAATATCAAATTTTCTACTCTGGAGTGAATCAATAATCCACAACACATCATGCATGGTTCCAAAGTTACGTATAAAGAGGTATTTGCAAGTCGATAGTTATTAAGAATTTTTGCTGCTCTACGAATGACGTTTACTTCTGCATGACAGCTTGGGTCATTAGAAGATATTGGAGTATTATGAGCCTCAGCTATTATTTCACCTTCAAGGGTAATAACAGCACCGATGGGCACTTCACCTGCATCAAAGGCTTTATTTGCTTGATCTAATGCCTTTTGCATGAAGAAAGTATCTTTACTCATGAAATATCAATCGCATATTTCTTTATTTTTTCAAAAGATATTATCTTTAAAGCCTGTAGGTTAGTGGATTTAGCAAGGATATTGGGGGCACAGTTTGATTCAAAAGCTTCAAGCCATCGATTAGCACACAAACACCATTTATCTCCAGGTTTTAAACCCGGGAAGTCAAATTCTTTGACAGGTGTAGACAAATCATTGCCTCTAAGTTGACTAAATTCTAAAAAAGACTCTGTCATGATCGCACAAACTGTATGACTTCCTTTATCAAGCTCTGATGTATCACAGCATCCATTACGAAAATAACCAGTCATAGGTTTGCAACTGCATTCTTCAAGAGGTTCTTGAAATATATTGAGCTGTGTTTGATTATTCATATAATTTTTTTTTCATTTTGAACATGGCTACTTTATTGCCAAGTTTACTCTCGTATTCAATCTGCTCTAACACTTCGTAACCTCTTTTTTCATACAAGAGGATGCCAGAAATTGTAGCCATTAACTCCGCACTTCGAAATCCTAATTTATGCGCGCTTTTTTCTGATAGTTCAAGAACATAGCTGCCCACTCCCCTTCTTGTCCAGTCCGGATGGGTATACATGGCCCTAATTTTTGCAGAGTCTTCACCAGGTACTAATAAATCATTTGATCTATTCGGTGTATGATTGCCTCCGAACAGAGTTTTTCTAAAACTATAACCGCCTGATCCAACTATGATTTTGTCTTTTTTGATCAGGAAATATGTTTTATCAGCAATTAGCTGAGTATCCATACCCATTGATTCTCTTGCCGCTTCTAATTCTCCCACATTTAGCTTATCTCCTAATATCTTACGGATTGACAAATCCATCAAAGATTCAATATCAGCTATATGTTTTTTTGAAGCAATTTCGTGAATATACATAAATTTGAGTAGAAATGTTCACAACAAATTCTTTATTGAGTAACAAAGTTTTAATTTTATCAGATAAGAGGCCTTTATTAAGGTTTGCATATAAGCATCTACCCCTTTAAAATAGCCAGTCTAGTGCTTTGTTCCTAGTGCAGCAATGCAATTCATAGCTTAATGGATTCCTTTTCATTGTGGTTATTTTGGACATAGTATTTTTTAATTTAACTTTGGGGTAAACATTATGTTTAGAACTAAAATTGGTAGTCTCGCTATCTCTTTATCGCTTCTAGCATTACCTGCGATTCCTTCTTTCTCAGTAATGGCTGAAGAAGTCGAGGAGGTTGTCGCAGTTGGTACGAGAAGAGATGCAAGGTCAGTGGGAGATTCTCCAGCACCTGTAGATGTGATATCTGGTTCTGATATCAAAAATCAAGGTGCAGTTGATGTGGACTATATGATAAGAACTTTAGTCCCTTCATTCAATGTAAATACGCAGCCCATTAGTGATGCTGCAACTCTTATAAGACCAGCAAATCTAAGAGGGCTTCCGCCAGACAATATGCTTGTATTGGTTAATGGTAAAAGAAGACATAGAGGATCAGTTATCTCTTTCCTGGGTGGCGGAATAGCTGATGGTGCTCAGGGTCCTGATATCTCTGCTATTCCTTCAATAGCTTTGAAGAAAGTTGAAGTATTACGTGACGGAGCTGCTGCTCAGTATGGATCAGATGCCATAGCTGGTATTTTAAACTTTGTCCTCAATGACAGTGCTGAAGGCACGAGACTTGAAATAAGACAAGGTGAATATAGCGACGGCGATGGAGAAACATGGAGGATTGCAGCAAATGCTGGTATGCCATTTACAGATAATGGTTATGCTAACTTCTCAATGGAGATTCAAGAGCAAGATCCAACAGCTAGAAGTGCTCAGCGTGGAGATGCTGCATCATTAAAAGCTGCTGGTGTACCAGTTTGGGAACATCCATTTGGTAATGGTGAAGCTCAAGTCTGGGGCTCTCCTAAAGTAAGCGATGATTATAAGTTTACTGCGAATATAGGGCTTGACTTAGATGAGTCAAAGAAATTCTACTTATTCTCGAATTATGCAGAAAAGAATGTATTGGGCGGTTTCTTTTTCAGGAACCCAAACAACAGAACTGGTGTGTATGATGACGGTAGCGACATAAGGTTAATTGCTGACGCCGGCCAGGCCGCAGGTGGTGCACGAACTTGTGCTTCTAACGTTGATGCGAAAGCAGAAAATCTAGTTGGTGCTGCGTTGGCTGCTTACACTAATGATGATAACTGTTTTGTATTCAATGAACTTTTCCCAGGAGGTTTCACTCCTAGCTTTGGTGGAGATGTTACAGATTGGTCCATCGCATCAGGTGTGTCTGGATCAACCGATGGTGGAACAGACTATGACATCAGTGTACATATCGGCGAAAATAGATCTGATTTCTACATAGAAAATACTGTTAACCCTTCACTTGGACCACAATCTCCAACTCAATTTAATCCTGGAAGTTACATTCAGTTAGAAAAGAATTTCAATATGGATTTCGTCAGATCTATACCAATGCAAACCTTTGACTTAAGTTTTGCTTATGGTTTTGAGTGGAGAGAAGAGCAGTTTGAAATCGTAAACGGAGATGTTGCTAGTTTCACTACCGGGCCATACTTTAATCAAGGTTTTGGCATAGGCTCCAATGGATTTGCTGGTTTCACTCCTGACATAGCTGGAGTATGGGACCAACAAAACTATGCTATCTACCTTGATTTCGAAGGAGATGTCACTGAAAATTTAGTTCTTGGTTTAGCTACTAGATTTGAGGATTTTGATACTTTTGGTACAACAACCAATACTAAATTCTCAGCTCTGTGGAGAGCGACCGATACTTTAAAATTCAGAACGACCTTGAGTACTGGTTTCAGAGCTCCTACTCCTGGGCAGTCTAACGTTTCAAACGTCACTACAGCTTCCATTTCAGGTACTGGTGAGCTTGTTCAACAAGGTACCTTATCACCAACAAATCCTATTGCGGTTACTGCTGGAGGGGCAGCTTTACAGCCTGAAGAATCTGATAACTTCAGCTTTGGAGTCGTTTGGGATGTTACGGACGCCCTTAACGTGACTATTGATGCTTACGAAATTGAAATTACCGATCGTATTGCTCTCACGGGTAACTTCAGCTTAACTGATGCGCAAAGAGCTGCATTAGTAGCTGCCAAAGTTCCGGGTGCAAGTGACATGCAAACATTCAGATTCTTTACTAATGACTTTGATACAACTACTGATGGTATTGATGTAGTAGCTACTTACTCAACAGAGTTGATGGGAGGAGTTACGGACTTTACCTTTGTTTATAACGAAACAGATACAGAAGTTGATAAGTCTTCTCTTTTGAGTGCATCTAGAATAAATGCCTTGGAAGCGTTACTTCCTGAAAGCAGATGGAACTTGAGTGCAGTACATAACGTAGGTGATTGGACGATCCTTGCTAGATATATGTACGTAGGTGAATCAGAATACTACTATGGCTTAAATGACCTAGGAAATCCTGATATTACAACTTTAGATGATCAATCACAGCTTGATCTTGAAATAACTAGAGACTTTGGAAATTACCAAATTACTCTAGGAGCTGAAAACATCACTGATGATTATCCTGAAAAGGATACTGGCGTGACATGTTGTGGAGCGATCTATCCTGAGTTTGCACCTCTTGGGTTTATGGGCGCATTCTACTATCTAAGATTAGGAATTGACCTATAACTTCTGTAGTTAGAAAAAAGGGCACTAAGGTGCCCTTTTTTTATCTTTCATAGATAACCTTTCCACCGACAACTGTCATAATAACCTCAGAGGACATAATATCTTCTTCTGGGATTGTCATTAAATCTTTAGAAAAGACAGTCAAATCAGCAAGCTTACCCACCTCCAATGATCCTTTTATATCTTCTTCGAAAACTGAGTAAGAAGCCCATTTTGTAAACATATAGAGAGCTTCTTCTCTTGAAACTGTCTCATCCAAATTCCAATAATCTTTATAGTAGCCATCTAAGTCTTTCCTACCAATAGCAGCTTTGAATTCTATTCTTGGATCACCAATTTCAACCGGCGCGTCAGATCCTCCTGCTACAAGGACCCCTAGATCGATGAGACTTCTCCATGTATATGCATCATTTAATCTTTCAATACCAAGTCTTTCGTGAGCAAAATGCAGATCTCCTATTGCATGAGAAGGTTGCATTGAAGCGATGACTGAAAGATCAGCAAATCTTGCTTGATCGACTGGCTTTATATTCTGAGAATGCTCTATACGCCATCTTGGTTCGACTATCAATCTATTAGCAGACTCAACTGAATTAAAAGCCTCCTCGTACCAATCTAAGGTTACTCTATTTGCAAGATCACCAATTGCATGTGTCTGAATTTGAATGCCATTAACCAATGCCTTAATTAATTTTGGCATAGTTTCCTTTTTTTGGAATATTAAAAAGCCCTTTGTTTCATAATCGTCATATTTTTCAAAAAATGCAGCACCTCTGGATCCAATAGCACCATCCGCATATAGCTTTATGCCTCTCGCTGTCAGCATATGCTCTACATCTAGGAAGGGCCCTCTATTGAGAAACTCTAATGCATCTTCACCGTCACTAATGTACATATGAATTCTTACAGGCAAGTCTTCCTCTTCCTGTATCTCTTTTAAAAGTTCAAAATCTGATAATGGAGAACCGGCATCATGTAATTGAGTCCATCCCATTCTTGCAGTTCTATAAAGCCCTTCTCTAAGTGCTCTTTTTTCTTCGAATGAACTTCTTTTAGGGATTATGGATTCAACTAATAATGAGGCTTTATCAATTAAAACACCATTTGGCTCTCCCTTTTGATCTTTATCAATCTTGCCGCCTATTGGATCTGGGGTATTTCTGTCAATTCCAGCCAATTTTAATGCCAAACTGTTGACTATAATTGCGTGGCCATCTGCTCTCTCCAAAGCAATAGGCTTTTCGTTTGATATTTCGTCAAGTTCCTCCAAAGTTGGAAATCTAGCTTCTGGCCATTTTTTTTCTATCCACCCTCTTCCAATGACCCAATCACCAGCTTCTAATTCATTGGAGTGGATTTTCACTTGGGTAAGCATGCTCTTTAAGCTCTCAGCGCCTTGCAAGTTTAAATTTAATTCTCGATATCCGATGCCTTTTAAATGAGCGTGTGCATCTATGAATCCGGGGAAAATGAATGAGTTTTCTAACTCTGAGACCTTATTATTACCGCAATTATAAGAATTAACTTGAGAGGATGATCCAACATAAATAATTTTACCCGCCTTTATAGCTAAAAGTTCTGCTTTCGGTTGATCTGGATTTGCTGTGTAAATTGTATTATTTAAAAAAACAAGATCAGAATCAATGCATTGTGTTTCTTCTGAACATCCAGCAATCAAGATAAATGATATTGAGATTATTAGCTTTAAAGTATTTTTAGATTTCATATTCATTTAATTTTCAGGCCAATAGATTGAATTACAATCTTTTAGAGATTTTAATTCGTCCTCGTTATAGCCATAATTTTGGAGAACTTCCTTAGTGTGTTCGCCTACATGTGGAGCTCTTTTAAAATGTACCTTTTTTTCATTCTTGATGTTAAAGGGACTATTGACTGTGAGTAAGTTTTCAAATGATTCATGAGACAGAGGAGACAAGGTTTCTGTTTCTAGGAACTGTTTATCATTTTTGTGATCAGTTGTTCGGCCAAGAACCCCATATGTAACGCCAGAGTCTCTTAAAAGATCATTAATCTGCATTAGGTCTCTAGACCTAAATTCTTCTGCTAATTCTCTTCTCAAGATATCTGCATTTGCGAAAGGATCATCAAAATTGAACAAATTTCTTTCATGCCAGTCTTCACGTTCTAATATGGTTATCAACTTAGGCCATTCTATCCTTGAATTAATCATGCCCAGCGCGAACTCTCTATTGTCTTTTGTTTCATAAAAATCGTAAAAAGGATGGCGAGGTATTGGTTCAGATCTTTGAGGAAATTCTACATCCATTAATGCTGCTTGAATAAAAACACCATTTGCCCATGCTCCATTTGCCATTAAAGATGTAGACACTTCACTGCCCTGACCTGTTTTTTCTCTCTTAAAAAGAGCAGTCATTATCGCGCCATATAAAGCCATACCTGTTGGATGATCGCCCATGCCGGGCGTTGACCAGGCAACTGGTGAATTATCTGAAGGTCTTACAAAATCCATCAAACCGCTACGAGCCCACCAAGCCATAGAATCATAAGCTGTTCTGTCTGCATCTGGGCCAACTTCACCATAGCCAGTTAAAGAGGCATAAATAAGTTTATCATTATGAGGTCTTATATCTTCTGACCTTATTTTGAGCTTTTCTCTTATGGGAAAAGGCATATTAGTGATGAATACATCAGCATCCTTAATTAAATTTATCAAAATCTTATGAGCATTTTCATCTTTTAAATTCAAAGAAATACTTTTTTTATTTCTTGAGGTTAATTCCCAGCAGTAATTTTCTTGACCCTCTGGCATGCGTCCGTTAGCTATTAGATTTCTTAAACTGTCTCCATTTTGAGGTTCAATTTTTATTACCTCTGCGCCATAATCTGACATGATAGTTGCAGCCGAGGGACCAGCAATAAAGCTCGCTGCATCAATAACTTTAATTTCACTAAGTAAATACTTATCAGAATTTTTCAAAGCTTTCTCCTTTTGTGATGTTTAATAATAACTAATTTTAAAAATAATTTTTAAATAATCTGATTAGAGGGTATCGTATTGAGATTAGTTAAAAAGATAATTCTATGCAACAGAGATTTAAGGTCATAGCTCTAACTGTAGCTGCCGTTTTTATTTGTTATATTGACAGGGTTGTCATTTCACTTGCTATCATTCCTATGAGCGAGGAGGCTGGATGGTCGGAAACCCAAAAAGGCATAATCCTCGGGAGCTTCTATATAGGATATATGATCACTCAAATATATGGCGGTGTTCTTTCAGACAGAATTGGAGCTAAAATAGTTTTAGGTACTGGCCTTATAGTTTGGTCTATTTTTACATTAATTACTCCTTGGGCGTTCTATGGAGGAGTGGTTATGTTAGTGATCGCAAGAGTAGGCATGGGATTAGGAGAAGGTATCACTTTTCCAGCCTGGCACAGCTTATATGCAAGATGGATACCTTTTAGCGAAAGGGCCAGATCTGTAGCTGTAACTAATAGCGCCATACCTATAGGCACAATATTTGGCTTGGTGGTCACTCCCTTATTAATACTAGAGTATGGGTGGGAATTAGCTTTTTATTTATATGGCGGACTAGGTTTTGTCTGGTACTATTTTTGGAATCGAATAGTTGAATCGACTCCAAAACAAGACAAAAATATATCTACTGAAGAATTAAATTTTATAGTAGAAAATGCTCCTGCAAGCGAAAATGCCGAAGCTTTACCTTTTTCTAAATGGAGGTCTAATTTGCCATTATGGGCTATAACTGTAGCTCATTTTTGCAACAACTATAGTTTATTCGTTTTTTTATCTTGGCTTCCAATCTTTATAAAAGATGGTCTTGGAGTGCCAATGGCAGCAGTAGGACTCTTGGCTATGTTACCTCACATAGCCTCTTTCCTGTTTTTAAATATTGGTGGTTATTTCGCAGATTTCTTAACCAACAAAGGCATCAAACTATTAACGGTGAGAAAATTATGCAACTCTATAGCTTTCGGTGGAAGTGGAATTTGTCTTTGCATTGTGCCAGAGCTTGAAAGTGTAGCTGGAATAATTGCAATAATGTGTCTAGGAAATATATTTGGGGGTTTTAGTGCTGGGGGCTTTATTGTTAATCATGCTGATATAGGTCCAAGGCACACTGGAAGACTTATGGGTATCACGAATATGATTGCAGCACTGCCAGGTCTTGTGGGAGGTGTACTAACCGGCATTATTCTTGATGTAACAAATTCTTGGGATATAGTATTTTATGTTGTAGCTGGTATTACTTTTTTCGGGGGTATTTTTTACTTGGTATTTGCCAGCACTGATAAACAATTTGATTAGGAGTAATTATGGCTAATGCAATCGAAAAAAAACTGAACGAAAAAGGTGTTCTTAAGCTCACTCTCAATAGACCAGAGGTCCTTAATGCTATGAATGCGGATTTAATAATGGGTCTTTTGGAGAGCTTTTACGAAGCAAAGGCTGATAATGAAGTAAGAGCAATCGTTATAACAGGTAATGGCAGGGGCTTTTGTGCAGGTGCAGATTTAGTCAATGGAGGTTGGCCAAGCACCAAAGGTTTGTCTTCTGGAGAGGTAACATTTAACAATATGGAGAATGCATTCAATCCTTTAGTTAAAGCAATCACTCAATCAAATAAGCCTGTTATCTCAGCGATTAATGGAGTGGCTGCAGGCGGAGGTGTTGGATTAGCACTATGTGGTGATATCGTTATAGCTGCCGAGTCGGCTAAATTCAAATTAGTATTTGGACCTAACCTTGGCATAATTTCTGATGTTGGAGCTTCATGGTTTGTTCCTAATCTTATCGGAAGAGCTAGAGCTAATGGAATGGGACTTCTTGGCGAAGATATATCAGCAAAACAAGCCAAAAATTGGGGGTTAATTTGGGATTGTGTTCCTGATGAAGAGCTAATGAATAAAACTATGGAAATTGCAGAAAAAATTGCAGACGGACCTATTGAAGGCCTGAAGGCTATTGTAAAAGCCCATGATCGAGCTTTATCAAGTACGCTTAGTGAACAATTAGATTATGAGAAAGAAACCCAAAGAGTAAGAACAGATTCCAAAGATTTTAAAGAAGGCGTTAAAGCCTTTGGAGAAAAGCGAAAACCAAATTTCCGAAATTTAAGTTAGTAGAGCTCTAACCCAGCCACATCGATTTGAGCCATGAAGTCTTTGCCATAGGCTACCACTCCAATTGTTCTTATACTATTTGGTTTAAACTTCCTCGGAACGAGGGCACCAGTTTTTTTAAAAGAATCAAAAGGAACATCAATCCACTGCCAGTCCTTTGATGCAACAAATGAGGAACTATAGTAATTCCAAGGTAGTCTGGTCCTGGGTGTCCTTATATGAATGAAATATTCTTCTCCGTTTCCTCGGGTTTTGATTCTTAATCCCTTATAGGGCTTATCATCAATCGCTACTTCAGATCTAAACTGAATGAAGCCACCATTATTCTC
>PCAT01000089.1 GCA_002730655.1 Balneola sp. | reverse complement strand
GAAACTGATGTAATGCCAAGCTGTACAAATGACCTTGCACATCAAAATCTAATTCAACCATTGACTTAGTTAACTGCATGGGTGAATAAGCACGTTCACCAACTCGTGTATTGGTCTTGTAATCCAAGACATAAAATTTACCTTGACATTCAAAAACTAAATCAATAAAACCTTTTAAAAATCCCTTTGGCAATAATTTAATATCAAAATTAGAGTCAAACTGTAGCTGACGATCCTCTCCCCTAATTATGGAATATATTTTTTCGGGTTGAAGGGTGTCTGATGGAATGAGAAATGGCTTTTCAACAACCAATTGCCCTTGCTGTAAATCTCGTAATGAAAAACCTGGTATAACTTCTGTGTTCATGGTTTTAGAGACCCATGAGTAAATATGTTCGGAATGGGCATCATTCAAACCGAAATTTCTGGACTCTTGAAGCACCCATTCGCGATAATCATATTCACCCAAAACCCATCTATCTAGCAATTGCTCCATGAGTCGATGAAAAAAGCTTCCAATTTCGGCCCCTTTTGGCATTTGATTATTGGAATAGGATGTTTGCTTTTCATCCATATCCGTATCCTCTTTTTCTACATCTTCTCTATCCAGATCTTTTAGGTTAGAAAAGTGGTTAAGCCTATCCAATCCATCCGCATCTTTGATATGATGCTTTAAACTTGTGTATGAGTGTATCCTAGTATAATTCTGAAGAGATTGGAGTGACATTAACTCTTTATACTGGAATTCTGATGAATCTTTTGAAACACCAGAGGGAATAATATCCATTTGAATAGGTGGCATGTGCGTATAGAACCAAGCTCGAATAGGTTCATACCTCTCATTCAAGGTATCCCATATGTGCGATGCTAAGGTATCGGCATGCCACGAGGAATCTGATAAAGGTTTCTTTTTAGGATTCCTCATTTTTGTTTCAATTAAGGACCCTAATAACTCTTTGTCCATACCCGTAGTTAAAAGTCCCGAATTCCACCCACTCATCCCAGTATGATTATAGATAATACACAGGGATTCTGCACGTGTTATTGACACATACGTTAAACGAATTCGATTAGCAATCTCTTCACTCATCATAGACACAATGGGTGTTGTATGCAAATCTTGAGCCTTTGAAACAAGCCTAATATCATAGCACTGGCGTCCTTCAAACCGATATTTTATGACTTTATTGGTGAGGATTGGAGTTTTACCAGCCGACTCAAAGGGACAAAACACAACGGGATACTGTAACCCTTTACTTCGATGAGTAGTAACGATGTTAACCATCTGCTCATCGGTATTTATGCGAATAATGTCCTCATCAACCTCAAGTCGATATTCGGATTTTTGACTGTCAAAAAAGTGAATCAATCCATTAATACCTAGGCCTTTTGAGTTCTGTTGAAGTTGTATAATCTCTAATATGTGGTCAATATTAGTAACCATCCGTTCGAAGTCATTTCTAAGGGGCCAACGGTCATACACTTTTAAATACTTAAATAGGTCTCGCAGTACCCAAGCCACATCTTTATTCTTAGCCTCAACTGCAGACTTTTGGATGGTCGTAAGTAGTTCAGCCCAGTAGAGCCCGTCTTCTTGTTGGGTTCTTAATTCTTCCGCAGTGAGGCTACCAATAGGATGCGCCAAGACATAATTGATTCGCTTTTCATTATTAGGATTCTGTAAAATATTCAGCCATGTTTGGATATACTCTGCTTCGGAGCTTTGATATATGGATTCCTGAGCATTTATAATAGCCGGAATGCCCCGACGACTAAGTAAGTCCTTAATATTGTATGCTTGATAGTTGGTGTGCACCAGAATGGCAATATCCGATGGCTGAAGTTCTTGGATCTGCACTCCAGATGTACTCTTTTTTGACACAAATAAAGAACCATGTAGCAGATATTCGACCCTTTTTACTACATCATTCATTATTGCCGCACTCGTTTGTTCAGATGTACCACCAGTGATTGAAATCCACTGTATAGGATGCATACGTCGCGTCCCTTCTTTATCTAACCAAACATGGTTATCATAATTACTTATAGTATCTGATTCAGTATCTTTGGTTGCAGATGGGTGAAGACTGTCTTGATAGTCAATATCTAACCAAAAGGGTCGCTCAGAAGACTCAGGAGTGAAAAATTGGTTGGTAAACTCCAATAGTTCAGGGTTCGAACGATAATTGTAGGAAAGTTTATAATGATGCTCTTTTGTGACCCAGTTTTTAGCTTCTAAATAGGTATGAATATCGGCTCCTCGAAATCCATAAATGGCTTGCTTTGGGTCTCCAATTACATACAAAGTGCCGTTTGAAAAGCCCTCAAACAATGTTTTAAATATAGTAAATTGATAGGTATCGGTATCTTGAAATTCATCAATTAGGGCTACCGGGTATAATTGACGAAGAACTGTCAAAAATTCGAGATTACTTTGCTCAATTCCTTTAGCGACCACTCTTATTAAATCGTCATAATCAAGCAGTCCTCTATTCTTTTTTTCGTCTGAAAAAAGCCTGCGTAACTCACTAATCCAGAGTTCGGTTAGCGTGTGAAATAACTGTTCTTTTTCCTCTTCCACCCCATTATCCGCCCAATCATTAGGGTTTGAGGTTGCATCCATAAATTGAACTAGGGAATGCAGAGAAAAAGAAACACTATGTGAGCTACAGTATTCTTCAAAACGACTACTCAACATACTTTTGGGATATATTGGAAATTCATTATAGAGGGTATCACCAAATTGGGCATAAAACTCTTCAGGGCTTCTTATCCCCTTAGTTGAGTTTAAAAAAGTATCTTGAAATAAGTTTTTAACCCAATGCTCTTCCGCAGTAAAAAACATCCGCCAATAGGATCGGATGACATCTAAAAGCATGGGTTTTGGATTAGAAAGAAGTTCAAAGTCGGGATTCACACCAAATTGAAACGGATAGTTTCGAAGTAATTTTTGACAAAAACCATGAATAGTGGATATTTGTGACTCATCAAAGGCACCAATAGCTTGTTGTAGGCGATACATTACCTTATCATGTGCGCAATACTTCGTCGCACAATGTTCTAAGAATTCATCACCATCTGATGCTAGATTCTGAGGCTGCTCAAGCCTTTCTAAAACTTCACGGCATCGCGATTGAATTCTTTGGCGTAGTTCGGCCGTAGCCGCTTCGGTGAAGGTCAAAACTAATAACTTATTTATTTCATAATCTGTTTCCGCGATCAATCGTACAAAAAGTGAGCTGATATTATACGTTTTACCAGTCCCCGCGTTCGCTTCAACCAGATGAATTCCTTTTAGATTGGCATACTTTACATCAAAATCCTTCATCAATTTAGACCTTTAAAGGGTTTATCATCGCTGAGGGCATTCCAATCACCCCAAAATTCTTGAGATTTATTAATGAATAGCTCATCTTCGACCGGAGACTGTTCACCCCAAATCATAAGGTTCCAAATATCTTCGGATTCACTAGCAACTGAAAAATTATAGGATTTGGGGTTCCACATACTCTTGGCTGCCTTCAAGGCTTTGTTAGGATCAAATACTTTTTTCCTTTTATAGTATCCACCTGTTATAAAGGCAAAGGAACTCTTTGGTAAAAAATAGATAGAATCTCTTGTAGAAAGACATTTTACATAACCGCTGATGATTCGTTTCAAGCTCTCTTCTGCTTTATTTTGATCCTCCAACACTAGTTTACAAACGCGAGGCTTATCACTACTCATGTAGTAATAATGTGCACAGGAATCACCCCCTGCCACCACATTGAAAAGGAAGCTTATCCAGTATTCTATGGCATATTTTACCCCAAACGATCCTAATCTAAATTCTTGTATCCCCTTCTCTTGTGTACGTCTGTAACTACCAGACACCCGATAATTTCCGATGATTATTTCGGGTTGAACCAGATCAACCATTGCTTGGCTTGGTAGGATCAAGTCATAAAATGACTGAATGTTTGAGTATAGTTCGTCGAATTCATTTTGATAGACCAGTAACGGAGGAATTGTTTTTTTGGACGCCAAGTAACTCTGGCATTCTGATTTTGTGAAACCTAATTGAATGGAATCCCAAATAATGTTTTTGACCAAATACCTATTTAGATGATTTAAGTCATATTGTTCGAAATCTGTTAGCTCATTAGATTCGTATGCTGGCATTATGTTTAGGTGCTTTTCTAATAAATACCTTGTTGGATGTTGGTAAAAACGAATCATATCGTTCATATCAATGGACTCATCGACCCACTGCACTTTCGTTTGAGCATGATAAAATTGCTTGGTGATGAACTCGTGAGAGGGATTATGACTTATGTGTTTGGTTCTAAACTGATCGTAATAATCCTTATGGTAAGATACGTGTGCCGCATCAGATAAAAAGTAGTTTTCAGAAAACCCATGTAATCGGTGATTATAAACCTTAAGCTTTGGAGACACAACTTCAACATCTGTAACTTTTTCAGTATAACCTCCATTATCTACATCACCGTCATGAGAAACCGAGCTTCTCTTTTTATGATATTCGTGATGTAAATAAATAAGCTGTGTTATATAGGGAGAAGGGTTTTTTAGTTTATTGGTATGCACATCATAACCTTCATAACTCAGGAAATACGATTGTTTTGCCAAGGCTAATCGTTCAATAAATAAGCGTTGAAGATCTTTTTTTCTCTCACGCTCACCTGAAATTGGATGACTATGAATCAAATCGAAAATCGGCCTTGACTGATTCCCTGGGAATAGCGGCTCATTAAGTCCGAGCATAGCTACAAAATGAAATGGAATGAGCCTGTTTGGAATATGCTCACTTACCTGTATACCAAAGCCATAAGGTGATGCTTGGTTGGTATTTTCTGCGGCTACCTGACGAAACCATTTTAAAAACAATTCATGGCTTATGGTTGCATGGGTATAGGAAAGCTCAAATTCTAGATCATCTAACCAGAGTATTTCACGATCATAAATCCATCCACTGATATTCCGAATGATTTCAAAATGATTAATGACGACCTTTCGAATCCATTTTATCCATTCCAGAGCTGTTCTTTGAGTAGATAATTCCTTGTTTAAAACCCGTAAATGATCGTATAGATATTGTATTTTAGACAATAATAGTAGCTGATCATTTTTATGAATTAAGTATGATGGATTAGGTGAGACACTGGTAATAAATTCTTCTTCATTGTACAAGAAACCCCTCCACCACGATAATAAACCATCTTTTAGGCTAAAAGGATGATTATCTTCTAGGCCAAAATGTATGCGTGTCTCCGTCATCCAATGCTTTAGCTGTTTTAAGTCTTCTTGGCTCAAATCATACACGGTGGCCATATTAGGATCACTGAGAAGGTCCATTAAATCATTCATTTTGAACGAGCTAACCACCAATTCAATAAGTCTAATCAGAGTTGTCCTAAGTGATTTTGTCTTATTGTTTGAAATAAAAACTGGTAGACGAGGCTCCTGTCCAAAGACCTGTGTTATTATGGGTGCATAGGTCATAAAATCCGGCACTGATATACCGATGGTGTCCAGCTCTACATCAGGATTTGAATGTATGAAGTCTAGAATATGATCTTTGAGTACTTCAACTTCGCGTTTAGGGGAATGGCAGATATGGATAGACCCAGGTGTTTCTAACAGTTTTTCAAGTTTGAATAGCGGGTCGAATGTCCCAGTAGTAACTTTAGATACATTATTCTTTGTAATCAACTTCGAAAGTGATTCAGATTCACGACAACTTTGTTGCCATTTATGAGACAGATTTCTCATTAAGGAATTATAGCTATGTTCATTGTCCAACGACAAACTAGAGTAATTGAGTATGTGAACTTCACTTACAGACGAGATTCCTTCTAAACTCTTAAGAAATACCTCTCCCCAGTCGCGTTCGCCTAAAACAAATAATTGTTTGGGCAAGAAAGACTTCAAATTGGATATATGTTTTTCATTAAATAATTCAAACCAGTTTTTATAAATACTACTACGAGCGAACTGATGAGTACCTTCTTTTTCTAGACCTTCCATAATCCTTACCCAGAGTCGCATCTGAATTTCCAGATGGTTGCCACTCATTCCTTCAAATGGATATTTTGACTCGTGAAAACCCCTCTCCCAACCAAATATCATTTGGGGGCGAACATTTAAATATTGATCAAAAACATCGGCATACTGTTGCGCTAATGCAAAAAGTTGCATCTCGTTTTCAAGCCCGTTGTAATTACTCAAAATTAGTTCGTCATCCTCAAGAAGTTCAAAAATTCGGAAACTGAGGGCATGAATATCTGTTGGTAGCTTTTTGGGAACCTCTGGGTGCACCTTGCGGTATAATTTCCATATCAGTTCAACGGGAAAAACATAGTTCAAATGAGCAGAACTTCCTTTCACTAACGCTATTTCTCGGTCTATCCATTCTTGAAATTCACGATTCGGAACCACTACCCATGGAGCTTCTAACGGTAGGACAACTTTTTGAAGCTGTTGGCTCAAATAGGCTACGAGCTCGGCAGGATGTTGAGCTTCAACGTAATGGATCATGGATTATAAAAAAGAATAGGTGTATTAAACAACGAATTAGCGTATTATAAGGTCGATTATTTTAATCTTCACTATATAGAAAAATATAATTTTGTATGCAATTCTACAGTAGAAAGATCATAAAACCGCAAGATCTTAATAATTATGGCACCTTATTTGGAGGAGCTGTTTTAAGTTGGATCGATGAAGAAGCTGCTGTATTTGTTGCCTGTCAGCTAGGAAAAAAAAATATTGTCACAAAATACATGTCTGAGGTTAACTTTGTGCACTCAGGAGAACTCGGCGATGTCATAGAAATCGGAATGGAAACAGTAAAATTTGGCACTAGCTCAATTACTGTCCGATGTGAAGTCCGAACAAAATTTCGTAAAAAAACAATTGTTACCATCGAAAAAATAGTCTTTGTTCATGTAGACGAAAATGGTCGCCCAAAGGCCCACGGAATAGCGCAAGCCGTTGAATAATGACCTATTGCAATGAACGTGAACTACTCGATTCAGATTATGTGTATTCCCTTTTAGGGAGTCCCTTTAAAGATGCCTCTCGATTACTCACCGTTTCTGGTTCAGGGGGCTATTTTATCGGTCGCATTGTTTCAGGGAATTTATCTTTAACTCGAATACCTGATGATGCAAAAGCGAGCATACAAAAGTATGAGAAAGGACTACTCCTTGCTTTTAACAAAAGTAATCGATTGTATGGTATAACCTTAGAATGGAGCGAAATAGGTCACATTACACTCAAAAAAGGCAAGGAGCAGCTTCAACCCAAGTTCCCTCTTCCTGTGTGGTGGTTGCTACGATTGGGTCTGCCACCTGAAAAAGCCAAATATTTTGGGCTTTTTGGTGAGTACAAGCAAGAACCCTTGAAATTGGAAATTAGCTTTGATAAACAAATAGTTTCTCTATATGCCAACGGTTTTTCCTTTGATGAAAAAGCAACTTATTTTAGTTCTTTATCAGAGAAGATAAAAATAGTGATTGAATAGGTATCTTTAGCTGGTGCACTACTACTGAATAAACAAAATAACGCAATGGAAATTCTAGTTACTGGAGGCGCAGGATATATTGGAAGTCATACCTGCTTAGAATTAATCGCTCAAGGTCACCAAGTCATTATCGCAGATAATTTGTCTAATTCACACCGATTATCAGTTGAGAGGATTCAAAGCATAAGCCAAAAAGAGATTGTTTTTTATGAAGTTAACTTATGTTATGAAAAAGCAATAGAAGATATATTTCAAGCTCATGCTATTGATGCTGTGATTCATTTCGCCGGGTTTAAAGCCGTTGGGGAATCCGTTGAAAAACCACTGATGTACTATCAAAATAACCTGGAATCGACTCTAGTACTATGTAAAACCATGGAGCGCCACAAGGTTCACCGTTTGGTATTTAGTTCATCAGCAACAGTCTATGGGATGAATTCAAAAAGTCCGATAGCTGAACATGCATCTTTATATGCTACCAACCCTTATGGTAGAACTAAATTGTTCATCGAGAAGATACTTCGAGATTGGTCAAAAACTATACCTGAAAGCTCTGTAGCATTACTTCGCTATTTCAACCCTGTGGGAGCCCATTCTTCGGGCCTTATCGGTGAAGATCCACAAGGTATTCCAAATAATTTAATGCCCTATATAACCCAGGTTGCTGCAGGACGCAGAGAAATTCTATCCATTTTTGGAAACGATTATGACACCATTGATGGAACCGGTGTTAGAGATTACATTCACGTAATGGATTTAGCATTAGGTCATGTGAAAGCTCTAGAATACACCTTAAATTCGAAAGTTTGTGATGCCTTTAATTTAGGTACCGGAAAAGGAACGAGTGTACTTGAATTAGTTAAAGCATTTGAACTAGTAACTGGGCAAAAAGTACCCTATCAAATTAGCAAAAGACGATCTGGGGACGTAGCTACTTGTTTTGCTAATCCCACCAAAGCAAAAAATAAACTCTCTTGGGAAGCAACCAGGGATGTTGTACAGATGTGTAGAGATAGTTGGAACTGGCAAAGAAAGCATCCTATGGGATACCTGAGTTCCTAGATTAGGTCTTGTGATTTATACGAAAATGCTCTTACATTCAATTCTTATTGCCAAAGTGGCGGAATTGGTAGACGCGCACGACTCAAAATCGTGTTCCTTCGGGAGTGTGGGTTCGATTCCCACCTTTGGTACGATTACCCATCTTCGATAGACTAAATACGCAAAAACCAGTAATTACAGGCTCAAATACAACTAGGCAAGTTTTATTTGATTTTTTCTAAAATTAAAAAAGAAGCCTATTTGGTATAATTACACCTGTATTAGCTGCTATTTTAGTAATAAGCAGTGTAATAATTTTTAACTTCTCTTTTCTTTATTTATCATAACATCGTGCCCATAATACATTTAGAGATATATGTATGGTTACTTTTTTCTCACGATAGTACAACCATCTCGAATAGGAAGTAGTACTTGATTAACACGATTATCGTCTTTAATATGTTTATTAAAAGCATCTAGGGCACTCGATTTAGGGTCCTTAGGTGCTAGTACATGTGCACCCCAAAGCACATTATCCACTAAAAGAATCCCCCCACTTTTCAAAATAGGTATGCAATATTTATAGTAATGTTGATAGTATAGTTTATCTGCATCAAGATATATGAAGTCATATACCTTGTTCAACTTGGTTATCTCTTCTCTTGCATTACCCTTAATGAGTTGGATCCTGTCATCGAATCCAAACTTACAGAAATTATTTTGAGCAATTTTTTGATACCGGATATTCATCTCAATGGTATCAATTTGTCCATATTCAGGAATAACCTCGGCCATTTTTATGGCACTATACCCTGTAAAAGTTCCAATTTCTAAACAATACTTAGCTCCTGTTGTTTGTACTAAAATTTGCAACAAATGCCCCACCAATGGTCTACTTAGCATGTCAATATATGCAAGATCTTCATCAGAACTTCGTATTAAGTTTGTAACTACTTCACTTTCAGGAGACGAATGGTCTTCGGCATACTTTTCAACTTCACTATTGGAAATAACTTTGTATGGCTTTGGTCGATTTTTCACTAATTTTATCTTTATTTTTCAAATTCTGTTCAAAAAATACATTTTCTTGTGAACTTTATCCCTGCCAAAGAACATCCGTTTTATTTGTGGTTTTTTTACTATGTAACGGCTTATTTGTTGAAGCGTCGATTCAATAGGGTTCATATAGAAGTAGAATACCATCCCTCTAAAAACACCTCTACATTATTTTATTTGAACCATAATTATTGGTGGGATGCACTAATGCCTAATTATCTAAACCGTCGTTTTTTTGGCCAGAAAGCACGCGGAATGATGGATATTAGAGAGTTAAAAAAATATCCCTTTTTTACAAAAATCGGAGCTTTTTCAGTTGACGTAGAACAGCCTAAAAGCTCGATATACAGTCTAAAATATGCATTGAATCACCTTCAAACAGCCAATGCTTCTATATATATATTTCCAGAAGGTGAAATTGTGCCCGTTCATTCCGGCCCTCTTCAGTTTAAACGAGGTCTGAAATGGCTACAAACCCAAGCAAGTTTCGTAGACCTTGTCCCTATTGCTATTTACATTGATTATTCAAAGTCATCCAAGCCCAACCTGCACATAAATATTGGTTCCGAGCTTCTGCCAGATGAGGATCACAGCAGATATCTAGAAAAAAAGTTGGCACTTATAAAGAATCGTCTGCATCCATCTAAATGAGTCACTTGATAATTTCCTTTTAGGAATGGTGCACCATGACTAAATATAAATTCGAGAAAATTTACCAAGTTTTTGAATAGAGAAATCGTGACTTTTGGACCCAATGCGTTTTGGAGGACATATATCGTAGCCGCATATTAATCATCCACCAATACTTTCGGTCATAAATACGCTCTGGCATAATATACTCCGAGATACCTCGCTGAGTCCTCTTTGTTTGACCCGTTTTCAATGTTACTTCACTAAAATATCGCTGGTAAAAGGGACCATCATCAATGATTTGATTGGTGAGTACCTCGCATTCTACCTCAGGCCCTTGCAAAATGATTTTTTGAAATGAATGCAACCCATGCCGATTGGTTACAT
>PCAT01000088.1 GCA_002730655.1 Balneola sp. | reverse complement strand
GCAAAAATTAAATATTTACAAGCTTTGCGGTGATTTAGGATTAAACTAAATTGATCCAAAAATAAAAAAGCGACAAATAGCACTAAAATTTATGAACTATAAGTCGCTGGTTTTATTGTGTGCACCCGAGAGGATTCGAACCTCTAACCGCCTGATTCGTAGTCAGGTACTCTATCCAGTTGAGCTACGGGTGCATATCTATTAATCGTAGTATTATCGTTACGATTTCCGAAAGATAATTAAGATAAGCATATTAAATCAAAGTGACTCTTGTTAATACTTATAATATTATAACTTCGGTGAATGCAATGACGAACTCGCCCCAATTGTTAAATGTACTTTCAAGTATAAATGTTGCAATTATTTGCACGCTACTCCTCTCATGTCAACCAGTAATGACTTCATTGGAGGATTCTTACTGGATTACGAATGTGTCTATCGTGGATCCAATTGAAGGCATTCAAACTTCGAAGAATGTATTGATAGAGCGAGGTAAGATAACCGAGATTAGCAATTATGAGGAAGCTGATAGAGTCATTACTATCAGTAAAATTGACGGCAAAGGTCTTTACCTAATACCTGGTTTATGGGATGCTCATGTTCATTATGCTTTTGACGATAAAATGCGGCCAGCTATGAATGCATTATTTTTGGCTCATGGAGTGACTAGTGTCCGCGATACAGGTGGTCCGTTAGAGTTGGTATCAAAAGTTAAGGATAGATCAATAGAACAACCTAATAAGGCACCAAATGTATATATAGCAGGACCATTAATTGATGGTACACCTAACGTATACAATAACTCTTCGCCGAGCTATCCTTTATTATCCGTCGAAAATAATTCCCTAGCAGCCATACAATATAATACTCAGCTATTAATAGATAATCAGGTTGACTTTTTGAAAGCATACGAGATGTTAAATGAGGAACAATTTAACGAACTCATGCGATTGGCTAGTGAGGAAGGACTATTGGTAACAGGGCATATTCCGTTAAGCATGAATTTGTTTTCTGCAGTCGAGGCAGGATTAAATGGTATAGAACATCTTCGAAATTTTGAAATGTCAATTGCTACCAATTCCCAAGAATTATTAAAAGAACGTTTATCTATTCTTGAAAATCCCGATAGTTTAAGTGGTGCTGAATTACGTTCATCATTACATGCTAAACAACGCATGGATGCTATTCAAATGATTGATAGTATGCTATTGAGTCAGGCAGTTGAGTTATTGGCTCAAAATTCAGTGTGGCAAACCCCTACATTAGCTTTATATAATAATTTTGCAACTCGAGAATTTCTGCAAGAGAATCAGATGGCCGAACTTACAAAACTACCGATGGAACTTGCAGAAGAGTGGCGTGCGGCAATGGAACCTATGCGCAGCATAGCTATTGACTCTAATGCTGACATCGCCGTCTATAGCCGCTGGATGAAAGAAATGGTGCAATATTTACATGCCAATAATGTTCCATTTATGGCGGGTACTGATACTCCAATTGGCTATTTAATACCGGGTCAGAGCTTGCATAAAGAGCTTGAGTTACTTGTGGAAAGTGGGTTTTCAAATAAACATGCATTACAAACTGCTACTATCAACCCAGCAACATTTTTAGGAGTAGAAGGGGAAACGAGCCGGATAAAAGTTGGATATAACGCTGATCTAGTATTATTGAAAGGAAACCCATTACAGAATATTTCTTTCACTCAACAAATATATGCCGTCATTAAAAATGGGGCTTTTTGGAGTCTTTCTGATCTAGATTCTATGCTGATTCGATAAAGTATTGGCAATGAGATTTTTTTAGGAAAGTCACCCAAAGTCCAAAAAAAAGGAACCAATACTTGTGGAGCTTAGTTTGTTATAATTCTACAACTAAGAGCCCAAAAACCTAAATATGAGCAGCAAACCCGTTATCCAATTGAAACAGCTTTCAAAGAGTTATCAAGAGGGTAGTAAAAGGCGATTGGTACTTAACGATCTTGAACTTTCTGTTTCAAAAGGTCAGATGTATGTGCTGTTAGGGCGTTCTGGTTCTGGGAAAAGTACTATGTTGAACTTGCTTAGTGGGATCGACCAGCCCGATAATGGGCAGGTTATTATTGATGGTACAGATATTTCGAAGATGAATGAGAAGGATCGCACCAAATATCGGCGAGACAACATTGGTTTTGTATTTCAGTCGTTTAATCTTATTTCAACGCTCACCGCTTTCGAAAATGTTATACTTCCGTTGTCTTTGAAGGGGGATGATCCAGTCGAGAGTGAGAAGAAAGCAAAGTTATTTTTAGATAAAGTGGGTCTAGGTGATAGGAGAGGAAGCTATCCTGATCTACTGTCGGGAGGTGAGCAGCAGCGTGTGGCCATCGCAAGAGCTTTAGCCCATGAGCCAAAGTTTATTTTGGCCGATGAGCCCACTGGCAACCTTGATTATAAAACCGGTAGCATCGTATTGAACATGCTTAGTGATTTGGTCCGAGAAAATGGAAGGACCATGATTATTGCAACACATGATCGGGAAATGGGTCAAATTGCTGATCAGGTGTTAGAGCTTCGTGAAGGAAGTTTGCACGCCATGAATGCATCTATGGATTTTGCCAAATTATCGAAATCAACCAAGCCATTAACGAAACCGAATCGGCCAAAGCATCCGACGCATGATTAGGCAGCATCAAGACCTACTTTGGCAGTCTAGCCTTCGATTTCTATTGAAACACCCCTGGCATTTTTTGTTATCTATATTAGGCGTTGCTCTCGGTGT
Source organism: Balneola sp. (assembly GCA_002730655.1). Classification (GTDB taxonomy): domain Bacteria; phylum Bacteroidota; class Rhodothermia; order Balneolales; family Balneolaceae; genus UBA1275. The sequence continues at coordinate 10,103 of PCAT01000088.1, read as the reverse complement.
GGCTATGGTTATCTCAATTGATCTTTCTAACAGCTCAGCCCAACGCGCTTTTTCTCTGTCGGCCGAAGCTCTAACAGGTAAGACAACTCACCAAATTCAAGGGTCTGGTGATTTTTTGAGCGATCAAGTGTATCGGGATTTAAGACTGACGACTGGATATCGAAATTCTGCGCCCGTTATCGATGGCTATGGTACACTCCAAGGATTGGATCGAACCTTTCAAATATTGGGTGTGGATCCGATAGCAGAGGGGCCATTCCGTGATTTTTCAAGCCAGGATGGTGGCATTGACTTAGCTAGGTTTATAACCGGACAACCCACAGCTGTTATAAGTGAGTCAGTTCTGGCAGATTTAGCCAAAAATATTGGAGATAATATCCAAGTATCTGTGGGTGGGCGACTCTTTGACCTGCTTGTTGTTGGCGCTATTGCAACGGATGACAAGCGAAGCCAACAAGCCCTAGAAAGTGTTCTGCTGGTAGATATTAACACTGCACAGCAACTTTTTGGTATTGCTAGTCAGTTATCCAGAATTGACTTAATAATTCCTAATGAAAATGAAGAATCTATTATAGCATCACTATCGGCAGGTTTACCAGTGGGTACACGTCTGATTTCTACAAGCTCTCGTACGGATACCCTCAGTCAAATGACGCGAGCATTTGAACTCAATTTACAAGCACTAAGCCTATTGGCTTTACTGGTGGGAATGTTCCTAATTTATAACACAATGACTTTTTCGGTGGTTCAGCGTTTACCCCTTATTGGTCGTCTCCGCGCCCTGGGAGTGACGAAATCGGAAATACTCTCGATGATTTTAAAGGAAGCCGTACTCATTGGTCTTATCGGTACTATACTTGGGATAACCGCAGGCATCGGACTTGCGCAATTTCTACTTGGGTTGGTAACGCAGTCTATCAATGATCTCTATTTTGTATTATCCGTCCAAGAGTTAACTATTGAAATGACTCTTGTACTAAAAGCGATTATACTGGGCTTGGGCGCTACCTTATTGGCGGCTTTTTGGCCAGCTCGCGAGGCTTCAGAAGCAGAGGTATCCACTGTTCTACGTCGCTCTTCAAGTGAATCAAGATTGGTTCATCGTTTGCCTATAATTGCTATAATAGGGCTGGCTATTGGTCTGGCTGGTGGGGGTATTCTATTACTTCCTAATGGTGGAATTATCGCTGGATACAGCTCATTACTATTTGTCATTATCGGTTTTTCATTGCTTATTCCATCCCTGATGGTGGGTTTGGCTGCATTTATGCGACCGATTTTTGGAAATCTAAATGGGTTAATTGGGAAGATGTCGGTGCGTGGGGTAGTGACCGAGCTTAGCCGAACCTCAGTAGCAGTTGCTGCCCTTGTTGTTGCTGTGGCTGCCTCGGTTGGAGTAGGCATAATGGTTGATAGCTTCCGAGTTACGGTTGTATCTTGGTTGGAGTCTCAATTACAAGCAGATATTTATGTGCAGCCCCCTAGCGCGGTAGCCCGCAAAGCTGATGCAAAACTGCAAACAGAATTAGTTCAACTTTTGAAAGAAACCGAAGGGGTTGAAAGTGTTCACTCGGTTTTCAGCGAAGATGTGATGACTATTTTTGGCAGTAGTAATCTGGTGACGACCTCATTGGGTGTAAAGGCGAGTGAATCCTACCAAACCAAGGAAATTCAGGACGGCTTTTGGGGGCAATTTGCTCAAGAAGAGGTGATCATGATTTCTGAGGCATATGCCTACCGTTTTGGAATTGGAATAGGTGATAGTTTGGGTATAATGACCGATAAAGGCATGCAATATTTTCCCATCAAAGCTATCTACTTTGATTATGCCTCAGATATGGGGACAGTTACCATGAACCGTAGCTTATATGACCGTTTTTTTGGTAATCGAGCCATTTCTGGACTTGCTTTGTATGCCGATGATCAGACCGATGTGAATGTGCTGGTTGATCGTCTACGGGATCGAGCAGCAGGAGTTCAAGATGTCTTTATTCGTTCGAATAAAGGATTGCGTGAAGCTTCAATTGAAATTTTTGACCGGACTTTTACAGTAACCGTGGTGCTAAGATTGTTAGCCGTAATGGTGGCTTTTGTGGGTATTTTAAGTTCGTTAATGGCGCTGCAACTTGAACGGGCTCGAGAACATGCTGTGCTTAGAGCCAATGGAATGACTCCTGGTCAGTTATGGAACTATGTTATAACCCAAACGGGGGTTATGGGTTTGATTGCAGGGGTCTTATCCATTCCTCTTGGGCTACTTATTTCTTATGTATTAGTCTATGTGATTAATCTTCGCTCTTTCGGATGGACTCTGGAATTCATGGTTAGCCCTTCGCTGTTGATTCAAGCGGTAGGTCTAGCAGTTGTAGCGGCCTTGTTGGCGGGAATCTACCCCTCATGGAAAATGGCGAGTGCGAATCCAGCCGAAGCATTGCGAAGCGAATAACCTATTTGAGATAAAATAATCGTTCTATGAAATTATCATTTTGGCAAATTATAACGATTCCACTACTTGTAGGTCTTGCATTGTCTTGGATTCTTTTCTCAGAGCCGGGAGCTGAAATTGAAGCTACTATCTCTGCTGCCCAGGCGTTGAGTGGAGGCGATACGGAAGGCTATATCCAAGCACTTGGTCCTAGAGAATTTGTATTTCCAGTGGATCATGGGGCTCACCCTGGTTTTAAAACCGAATGGTGGTATTATACTGGGAATTTGTTTAATGAAGATGGTAGGCAGTTTGGATTTCAATTTACCATTTTTAGAAATCAATTAAGCCCTTCAGAGGTGGAAAATGGATCAATCGACCCGGAAATAGATGGTACTCATAAACCGGAGTGGAATACCAACCAGTTGTACTTAGCACACTTTGCCATATCCGATGTGTCGAAAAAGGATCATGTGTTTGACGAGCGCTTTAGCCGAGGTACCGCAGGTTTGGCGGGGGCGAGCGTGGATCCTTATCGGGTCTGGCTGGAAGACTGGGAGATTACTCAGGTTAAGGATTCAAAGGCTAGTGGTGAGCGTTTTCCGGTGAGAATTAAGGCAGAAATGGTTGATGGAACAGCTATAGATATACAGCTGAATCCAAAAAAACCATTGGTGCTCCAGGGGGAAGAGGGTTATGATAAGAAAGGGGGTGAGGATGGTAATGCTTCGTATTATATTTCGTTCACGCGTATGCAGACCGATGGGATGCTGCGAAAGGATGGCGAGTTATTTACGGTTTCAGGGCTGACTTGGATGGATCATGAGTGGAGTACTTCGGCCTTGGATTCAGGGCAAACGGGATGGGATTGGTTTTCTATCCAACTTTCTAACGGATACGATCTTATGTACTATCAAATTCGAAATGTGAATCCTGAGTTAGCTCCCCAAATTACAGGTAGTTTGATTGCTCCGGATGGTCAAAAGAGAGATTTAGACAAAGGCGAAGTACGTTTAGAAGTGCTAGAGTATTGGACTAGCCCTCATACTAGGGCGCGTTATCCTGCGCAGTGGACCCTGTCTATTCCTTCTGAAGAGTTAGAAATGGACTTAGTCACTGTATTTGATGATCAGGAGATGACGGTGTCGGTCCATTATTATGAGGGAGCACTGCAAGTCTCAGGGAATTTCAGGGATGAAGCTATCGGCGGGAATGGGTATATCGAGATGACGGGCTACGAGCAATAGTAAGCCGCAGCGCAAATTTGGTTTACCAACGAGTCTAGTATGTAATCAATTTATTCCCAAGAACCATAAACTGCGTTAGGCAATAACAACACATCGGATGAAATCCGTTTAATAAAGGCTTTTGTATCCACGTTTTCTTGAGTAGTCTGACTAAAATCTTTTATGTTATCTCCTACTTGATAAACAATTGCTAGTGGTCTGTTCCAAACTTCTTTGACCTCTGGATAGTCTTCCCAGCAATATTTGGCAGTACCATTAGCGATTTGACTGCGCCGTAGATCTTTATCATTAATCATTCCTTCCATGCCTACAGAGTTTTTATCTGCTTGGGATCGACCCATTATGCAGGTATTGTGACGATTAATAGGAAAACCTAGAGCGGTTAAATTGTTCCATGTAAATGAATCTAATTCACGTTCACGGTTAGTTACTAGTGCAATTTGACCGCCTTTATCAAGCACTTGAGTAACAAATTCAATCGAACCAGGAATGGGAGTTGCGGTTTCTTCTTTTACCCACTCATCCCAACTTCCTGATGAATATCCTAAGCCCAAAAGATCACGCCGGCGGTTATAATCAGCATTGTTTAGCAGGGTTTCATCTACATCCATCACAACTACCCAAGACTCTTTAGGAATTTCAAAAGTGGCTACATTTCGGGTAGCCGTACGGTATAGATGCTCAGTAATAATTTGGTATTCTACGCTATTCATAGTCCATTTTACTGCAGAACTTACGTCAAATTCTTGACTGATTTGTTTATTAGGTTGAGCGCAGAATAATAAGTTAAAACAACAAATTAGAATGAGTACAAAGGATTTAGTCATAGGGGTACATTTAGCTAGTTTGGTAGGTCTTGGATTCGTCATGGTTACTTATTGTATTGAAATGAAGCTAAAAAAAAATCACATTACAACCCACAAAGTATACTAGGCTGTACATCTTTAATCACATCAACGGATTTATGGAGATACTAAAAGTACTTTAACATTAAACTATTTTTGTATATTTATTCCGACTAAAGACTACTCATCAAGAAATACCATGTAACTTAATATCATGAAGTTAGGAATCGATAGTTTTGCTGCTGTGCAAAGGCAACGCGGAGAACCAAGTACCCCAGACCAGCGGGCTGAAACCATTGAGAATTTACTTACTCGAATCGAACTTATGGAAAAGGTAGGTTTGGACGTATTTGGCCTGGGAGAGCATCACCGTCCAGAATATCTAGACTCCTCCCCTTTAACTATACTAGCTGCCGCTGCCGCTCGCACGTCTAAGATTGAACTGTTAAGCGCAGTCACAGTACTCAGTGCACAAGACCCGGTTCGGGTATTTCAGCAGCTAGCGACACTGGATATCATCTCCAAGGGGCGGGCAGGTCTGGTTGCAGGTCGAGGGTCATTTTCGGAAGTCTTTCCTTTATTTGGACTAAACTTTCAAGATTATGATGATCTTTTTGAGGAGAAACTTGAGTTGCTGCTTCAGCTTAGAGCTGAGGAGAATGTGAATTGGAAAGGACGATTTCGCCCAGCGCTCACCGGGCAAGGAGTTTATCCGCGGCCTTATCAACCAGAAATCCCTATTTATGTGGGTGTAGGTGGGACACCGGCATCTTTTGCACGAGCAGGGCGGCTTGGTCTACCCTTAATGATAGCTATAATAGGAGGTCAAACGCACCGTTTTAAACCGTTGGTCGATATGTATTACCGAGCTGGAAACGAGGCAGGGCAACCTCGAGAAAAATTAAAAGTAGCTGTGCATTCGTTGGGTTTTATTGCTGAGAATTCGCAGTCGGCTCACGAGCAATTTTTCCCAGGCTATGCAAAAACTTTTACTCAGATTGGGCACGAGAGAGGATGGGGTGGAGCTGTCACCCGGCAAAGTTATGAATCACAGGCCGATGAAATGGGGGCTTTAGTAGTAGGAAATCCCCAGGAGGTTGCAGATAAAATCGTGCGTCATTCAATAGCCTTGGGAGGATTAACGGAATTTCGTTTGCACATGAATGTAGCGCACTTGTCGCATGAACAGCTATTAAGTGCTATTCAACTTCTTGGTGAAGAGGTAGCACCAATTGTTAGAAAAAAACTGATTACATCTTGAAATTGAATATAAAGTTCAAATTGAGAGAAAAAGATATATAAATTCTATGAAGAGTATCATATCATTATTATGGGTTTAATAATTAAAATTAGAGACTATATATTACTAGTTCAATCATAGCAGTCCAGATGATTACTAAATATTTTTATAAATAATACTATGGTAGAGATACTAAAAAGTATCACAGTATATTGTTTGGCGCTAATGTATGTAGGCATTGGGATAAAGCATTTTACCGAGATAGATTTTTTTCTAGTTATTGTACCTCCATATATGCCATATCCAGAATTCATAGTATATGTCTCAGGATTATTTGAAATTATTTTTGGAATTTTATTGATACCAATCAAAACGCGTAAATATGGAGCTTTGGGTTTAATTGTTTTATTGATTGCGGTTTTTCCTGCTAATATTTATCTATTTGAATCTGAGATAGCTCAAAATACATTTGGTATTTCAAGAAAAGAAGCATTAATTAGACTGCCATTTCAGGCCCCTCTTATAATATTAGCATATTGGCACTCGAAGCTGAAAACTAATTGTTATTTTGATGTTTTCTGCTTGATGATTTTTATTCCAACAATGGTCTATTTTTTAACTCTAGGATAAATCCAAAATCGATATCATATAGTTTAGGCTATTGATAAGCCTAATGATTTATATTGACATGATGTGTGTTTGAAGAATTATTTACAATTTTAAATATGACTACAATTTCAATAATATATTTAATTCTTCACCTATAAATTTTAAGAGTTCAAATATTAGATTCTATATCATGAATAGGCACTTAAAGTAAAAACGACTAAATTATCAATGATTAAAGATTTTATCATTTAATCTGCAATACATACTTATGGAATCACTAATATCTAATTTTGCCTCGCCTGTAGTTTTGGCCTTTACCCTTGGTATAGCCGCTAAACTATTGAAGAGTGATCTAGAAATTCCAAAACCACTGTATCAAGGTTTGTCGATTTATTTGTTGTTGGCCATTGGTCTAAAAGGGGGTGTTGAGCTCAGTAAAACCTCTCTTAATGCTTTTATAGGTCCGGCCTTCATTACTCTTTTGCTTGGTGTGTTAACCCCACTTATCGCCTACGCTATTCTTCGTTATTTGGGCCGTATGGATATGATAAACTCTTCAGCTATTGCTGCTCATTACGGCTCTGTTTCCGCGGTGACCTTTATTGCTGCTATCAGTTATGTCGAGAGTTTGGGTTACAGCCCGGAAGGCTTTATGCCCACGCTGGTTGCTTTGTTAGAGGTTCCTGGTATAATTGTAGCCTTGATTATCCCTCAACTCTCCAATAGCGGAAATGGATCCTTTAAAAAAGCCTTGCATGAAGTGGTAACGGGAAGTTCCATTATATTACTACTCGGCGGGCTAATTATTGGGTTTGTAGCAGGACCGGTTAAGTTTGAGTCGGTTCAGCCTTTTTTTGTGAGTGGTTTTCAGGGGGCATTAGTACTCTTTTTACTGGAATTGGGTATGGTTACAGCTCGCCGACTTAGTGACTTGAAAAAAGTGGGGGTATTCTTACTCGGTTTTGGAATCTTAGTACCAATATTACATGGTGTGTTGGCCATTTGGTTGGGGCTTATGGTTGGCTTAAGCGTAGCTGGTGCAACCGTTTTGGCAGCCATGGTCTCGAGTGGATCCTATATAGCCGCTCCTGCAGCGGTAAGAATAGCTCTTCCCAAAGCTAATCCAAGCTATTATCTTACCGCATCTTTAGGAATTACTTTTCCCTTTAATATTACCATTGGAATTCCTATTTATTATTTAATAGCAACATGGATGGGAGTATAAAATGGAGTTAAGAGAACTTACGTTAGTTACCATAATAACCGAGCGATTATTACGTGACGAAATTATAGATCGCCTTAAAGAAACTGGTGTATCAGGTTATACTCTCTCTGATGCTACTGGGGAGGGATCAAGAGGAATTCGGGCTAGCGATTGGGAAGGTAAGAATGTAAAAATTGAGGTGATTGTGAATCATTCTACTGCCGAAAAAATTATACAGCAAATTAGTGATGAGTATTTTGAAAATTATGCAGTTGTAGCTTATACTCAAGCCGTACGTGTCGTTCGAGGTGAAAAGTACATGAGCTAGTAGTTATAGACTCAAAACAAATAGTAGTTTATTGGCAAAAATAATATGTATTTTCATACGTGCTATTAAGTTAGCCTACAAAGCCCGAGTTGAGATGATGCCGCAACCACATTCCTCTCTTTGCTGGCAATATCTTATTTTCAAATCAATAGTTTATACATGTCTTTATTTTCAGAGTTGGGCCTTAAGCAAGAGTTGCTTGAGGGAGTAGAACGCTTAGGTTTTACAGAACCAACCAAAGTTCAAGAACTTGCGATTCCTACTATTTTGGAATCAGCTCAGGATTTAGTGGCTTTAGCCCAAACAGGTACGGGAAAAACAGGGGCTTTTGGTCTTCCCTTATTGCACAAAATAGACCTAGATAATAAAAATGTGCAAGCGGTTGTACTTTCACCTACTAGAGAACTAGCTATTCAGATTGCAAAGGATCTAAAAGCTTTTGCAAAAAAACTTAAAGGAGTTAAAACCGTGGCGGTTTATGGCGGTTCAGAAATTCGAACGCAAATTAAGGCCTTAGAAAATGGATGTCAGGTTGTTGTAGGAACACCTGGACGTATGCTAGATCTAATTCGACGCCGTAAACTACGAGTAGAGAATATACAGACCTTAGTACTTGATGAAGCCGATGAAATGCTTAATATGGGCTTTCAAGATGCCATTGATGAGATTTTAGAAACTGCCTCAGAAGATCGAAATACTTGGTTATATTCTGCAACAATGCCAAAGGCTGTTGCTAAAATTGCTTCCAATTATATGAAGGATCCTGTTGAGGTGACTTGTGGGACTAAAAATCAAGCAGCCATAACTGTAGAGCATGAATATTATTTAATTGACAACCGCGACCGTTATCGAACACTTAGGCGTATTGTTGATTCCTGTCCTGGTATATATGCCATTATATTTTGTCGTACTCGCGCAGAAACTCAAAATGTAGCCGAACGATTGATGGCTGATGGCTATAATACAGGTGGCCTTCATGGCGATATGTCTCAAGGGCAAAGAGACGGTGTTATGAAACAATTTAAAACCAAGAACATTACGATTCTTGTCGCTACTGATGTTGCTTCTAGAGGTATTGATGTGGATGATATTTCTCACGTTATTCATTACCAACTTCCAGATGATAATGAGGTGTATACGCACAGAAGTGGACGAACTGGACGAGCGGGAAAAACAGGAACCTCTATTGCTTTGGTAGGAGGGAGAGATAAGTACAAACTTGTTCAGATAGAGAAGACTATTAAGTGCAGAATAGAACGAAAGATGGTTCCTTCGGGTGAAGAAGTGATGAAGGCCATGGTTTTTCAATCTATGGAGAATCTTATTAATGCTCAGGTTCATCCTAAAGCATTAAAACCTTTTACTGAAGCCATTCATGAGCTTTCAGAGCAAATGACGGTTACTCAAGTATTGGAAAAATTTATTGCCTTAAATTCGTCTAAGATTTTAAATTTTTACAAAGATGCTAAAGATTTAAATGCTTCTGGAAAGTCTGGTAGAGATAAAAAATCACGTGATTCTCAACGAATTTTCATTAATATTGGTGAGAAAGATGGTTTTGATTGGGCCACTTTAAAAGATTTATTAAGAGAAAAAACTTCCTTGACTAATAACGATTTTGGTGGTGTTGATGTAAAAGGCGCTTTTTCATTTTTTAATGTATCTAAATCTAAAGTAGAAGGCGTTTTTGAAGCATTTGAAGGTTTTAGTGTTGGCGATAGAAAAGTAAGTTTAGAATTAACAAAGACATCTAAATCACCTGACAGACGTGCTGGAGGTAGAGATCGACGTCGTGGTGGAAGAAGAGATTCATTTAGAGATCGTAGAGGAAGTTCAGGCTCGAGAAATAGATCTGGTTCTAGAAGTCGAAGAGAGCGAAGAAAATAATTATTAAAGCCCACTATACAGTGAGCTTTATTATTTAAAATCTAGATACTTCAACTTTATGTCAGCGTGAATGTAAAGTTGTCATAAATGACAGTTATATTTTATTCCACATAGACACCTTCGTTTTCTCCCAATTCAACGGCAACATGTTCTTTAATTGACGTCGAAAGAACAAGACCTGCATAATCAGTTCGGATAGGAAAGCGTAGGTGTTTACGATCAATTAGAGCTGTTGTATTTATCTTTTTTACTGGAACGTTTAAAAAATGCTTTACACCGTAAATCATTGTTTTTCCTGAATTGATTACGTCATCTACT
>PCAT01000087.1 GCA_002730655.1 Balneola sp. | reverse complement strand
TGGATATTCTGTTATTTCCTCAAAAATAACTTTGAATTCATTATCATATACACTAACAAAATTTTCACCTGTTACTAATAAGAAATCCCCTTGTTTATTAATTTTTTTTACATTTGAATTATTACTTGAAGATTCAATTATTGTTGATTTAAATCCTTGATTTACCGAGTTATACTCTAAAAGAGTTAGTCTTGAGTTAACTAATAATGCAAATAGTTTCGAATTAATCTTTATTATATTTTTTACATCACTATTTGCAAATTGCTTCTGGTTGATAAGTTTATCATTATCTCTGTCATAAATATTTAACCCTCTGTCTGTCCCTATCAACAAGTAATCTGATCTAGGCTCAATCATTGAGCTATTAATTGTTATACTAGAAAACCCATTTATTGCACTTGAAGAAAGATTATTTTGACTATTTGCAATACCCCTTGTTATTGTACTGTCTCTTCTGTCTAGAATATTTATACCTCTATTTGTAGCGATCCAAATTTTATTCTCTTCAAAATACATTCCACGGCTGTCTGTCAATGAGCTCAAATTATTGGTAGAGATAGTAGAAGGATCAAATAGATCAAATCTATAATTTTTTATTAGATCAAACTTATTGTTTAATACAATAAGTCCACTATTTTCTGTTCCGACATAGATATCGGAGGTAAATGGGTCTGAATATATAGATACAGGTTTAGTTTCTGTTTTTAACTGTTTGAATGAGTTATTTGTCCTATTGAAGATGCTTAATCCATCATCTGATATGGTTATAACTGAATTGTCATCGGTGATATAGATGTCTTTAATTTGTGTATTTAATAGTGAAGTATTGTCACTTACATTTGATTCATATTCATATATATTTTGGTCGATAAGAGCATTTAGGCCTTCATTGGTACCAACCCAAATAATTCCAAAATTATCGGACTCTAATGATTCAACGTAGTTTGATGATAAACCATTAATTGGTTGGGATACTTGTGCCTTTAAGTTTTGATTAAAAGTTATAAAAGCTAGTATTGGCGCAAATATATTTATCAGAACGAACTTCAACTAAAGATCTCAAATGTTAGAGTTGTCGTTTTGCTAGTTGTTGTACTAGTGCGGCTTCGCGAGTTGCAAATGTATTATTAGCAACTCTTTTCATGATTTGTGTGCTCTTATTTATATCACCGTTCCCTCTTAAAGCTAATGCATAAAAATAGCTATGGTAATGATCATCATCCATTTCGATATTTGAAATGGTAGAATAGTGATCAATTGCTGCTTTATTATTTCCGCTCATTAACGCAGCGTAACCGCTCAGTTTATAGTATTGAGTAAGAGCATTCGGGTCTAAAGAAAGATTTTTCTCAAGTAATGCTTTTAATCTAGAAAGTTGTGGTGCTAAATTTGGAGAACCAAATATGATATCTTTCCATATTCGCAAACCTTGCAGATAAATATCATGATTATTTTTAATTGTTAGTAGTTGCTCTCGACTTGCACCTGATGTTAAATACGAATTTAGCTCTGTTCTTTTGAATTGAACTATTTGTTGTAGCGATTTATTTGCGCCTTGTTCATCTTGGTTGTGTAAATATGAAATAAAAATATTTTCTTCCATCAAGGTGATATTTGCGGTCTTCCATCCTGGGTCTTCTGTTGAACTATTTATTTCACTACGCATTTTAGTAAACGCTAATATCGCTTGTTCATAGTCTCTCTCGTAAAAGTAAGTGAAGACTGGATATTGGTAATATGTAGGTTTTTGCTTGAAGCTCAAATATTCTAAGCTCTGATCGTATAGTCTCCTAGCTTGCTTATAATTTCCACTAAATGTTTCTACATGTCCTAGCATCAAAAGAATATTTGAATACGTAAAGTCTTGTTCATTGGGTTCACCCATGAGTAATCTTGCACTTTCATACGCTTGTTTTGCTAAGCTCAGATTATTTTGCCCTCGATATACGTTACCTAAAAAACGTTGAGGTCCGGGATTTTTAGGCTGAACACTAGCTGCCTGCAACAAGAGACTAGTTGCAAGTTCTAAGTCTCTTTCTTCAATAGGAAAGTTGACTATGTCATTATCGACGGGGAAATGAAGTTGTGCTCTGCGAAATAAAGCAGGAAAAGAGCTAGGATTATTGGCCAATATTTCTGCATACCTTGAGTCTTTGCCATACGGATCTCTGAGATCATTCTTGAAATCAGCTGATATTAATCTTAATTGATAGTAATCTGGATATTTGTCAATTAAATTATCAATAATTTTATCCCCACTGACAATGTCTAAATTAATATACTGTTCGTATATAGCTTCAATGATTTTACCTTCAATTTCTGATGCATTAGTTCTATTTGCATAAGCATTGTTAAGATTTGCTCTATACTCTGCATTTGATATAAGAGGATTATTATATGATTTAGCAAAATAGAAATTTGGATCAAGCTCTAAGATTTCTAGAAGTATGGGTGGGTTATCATTGCCTCTAAACTCTTCACTATTTTTCATCACCGTTCTCATCAATTCAACTGCTTTTTCTGAATTTGATGTTAGTGGAATTAAGTTAGTATTCTGCGCAAACGTTGTGGTTGAAAGTAGTACTAAACTTAAAGCAATCGAGAAGAATTGTACTTTTTTCATAGTAAAGTCCATTTAGAATATTAAATATTTTATCTGAGTTATTCTTCAATAGGCACTGATACTTCGCCAGTAGACGAATTATCGAATGTTGGCATAGGTGGCATGGTATTATCCTGCATGAGGGGAGCTCCACTTTGTAAAATACTATTCTGTGAATCTGGTCTGTCAATTACAAAATTGGCAAGTACGCAAAGAAAAAGAAAGATGCCTCCTAAATAAGATGTAGCTTTTGATAATAAATCGGCTGTTCTTCTTGCTCCAAGACCAGAACTTCCACCCATAGATGTAGCTCCGATGCCTGAAAGACCTTGTCCAGAGCCATTTTGAAGTAGTACAACAACTATTAAAAGTGCACAGATGATTGCGATAATAATTGTTAGAGTAAGGTATAACATAATACTATAAATAACGTTTGGTAGTTTTTAGAAATATATTCATAATTGTATTCTAAAACCAATTCCTGATGCATTATAAACCATAACAAAAGAGGCCAAATGCTCTAAATGATAAACTTATTTTTTAATAGAGAAGAAAAAAGATTTCGGGCGGGTATAAGAATACCATTCTTTTTTTTAGGTATGATTACATTAGTGGTGTTTATACAATCAATCCCTATTGCGGGGTGGCAGTGGATGCTTGTCATACCCTTTGTTTATGGTTGGTACCGGTTAAATTTATTTCTAACGGATCATCGCATTACAAAAGATAGCCCATGGTATCATGGCGGGTTATATTGGAATAAAACTTCGCTAATACATTATATAGCTGGCTGGGCGATTGGTTTGCTAGCTTTAAGCTCAATGGTTGGAGTTGGTTGGATGTTAGGTTATTATAATGTTGAATCAGTTGGCTATGTAGTTAAAAATAATGCTACTTATGACTCTGCCCAATTATTCCGATTATCTGTATCGTGGTATTATTCAATCTTTCTTTTTTTCGTTCAAATGCTGGCAGTAGGGTTTTATGAGGAAGTAATGATTAGAGGATATATGCTCATTAATCTTAGGGAAGGAGTGTGGTGGAAGGCTATTTCAGTAGAGACAGCCCTTTTTGTTGCTGTAATTCTGTCTTCCTTGGTTTTTTCATTGGCTCATCTGTTCAATCCAAATGTGTCTATCATTACTTTTTTGACCATTATTTTGGCGGGTTTTTTACTGGCCTTTCCATTTGTTTGGACAGGTGATTTAGCTCTTTCTGTTGGATTACATAGTGCTTGGAATTTTATTTTAGGTGGGATATTCGGGTTTAAGGTAAGCGGTTTATCATCTGCGGCATCCGTTGTATCCATTCAATCAACTGGGCCAAAATGGTGGACGGGGGGGTTATTTGGCCCAGAAGCCGGTATATCAGGGGTCTTTGCTATGAGTTTGTCTTTATTACTCATTATTATTTATTTACAAGCATCTTTGAAGCAAAGCGGCATTCACAGTCATTGGTTAAATTCTACTAAAGGTTCTGTCAATCATCCCAGCTATAAGACACATGATCTCGAATAATCGAGTCTTCAAAGAATCTCTTTGAATAATCTTTTAAGCACTTATTTTAGAGGCTTCCATCTCCACAAACTCTTTGATCGCTTCAAAAGCTGTGAGTGTTTTTTCGATATGTACATCATTATGAGCTGCCGTTGGGATTAGTCGAATTAATACCACACCTTTTGGAACTACTGGATAGGCAACACCACTAACAAAAATCCCATGCTCTTCACGAAGAACACGCATAATACCTGTACATAGATCTGTACTTCCTTGAGTTAAAACAGGAGTTACCGGACTTTCAGAAGGCAGCACATTGTATCCAATCTTGATGAGTCCTTCACGTAATTTCAAAGTATTAGACCAAAGCTTTTCTCTCCACTCTGGATGTTGACGAATCATTTTGAGCCTCTCTCTAGCAGTAGCAACTATAGGTAACGGAAGAGATTTTGCAAAGATCTGGCTTCGCACATTTGCCTTTAAGAATTGAATGACTCTTGGTTCTGATGCAACAAAAGCACCAATTAACGCAACTGCTTTAGCGAATGTGCCGAAATAGATGTCTATTCCATCTTGACATTGAAGCTGAGTACCTGTTCCTGACCCATCATGCCCTAAAGTTCCAAAGCCATGAGCGTCATCGACAAGTAGGCGAAAAGGAACCTCCTCTTTTAACTTGATAATTTCAGGAATAATCCCAAGGTCACCAGTCATACCAAATACCCCTTCTGTTACAACAAGTATGGAAGAGTTGTCTTTTTTCTTTGCTGCTGCACGGTACAACTGCTTCTTAAAACTTTCAATATCGTTGTGTTTGAATACGGATTTATCTGCTATCGCTAATTGTTTTCCATCAACAATACAAGCATGACTCAACTCATCATATATTAGATAGTCATTTCGGTCTACTAAGGCATGTATCACGCTCATAATACCCTGATAACCATAGTTTAGTAGTTGTGCACCTTCTTTATGAACAAATGTAGCTAACTCTTTTTCGAGGGCTTCATGTTCGTCAGAATTACCCGTCATTAGTCGGGCACCCATAGGTGCACTAAGGCTATATTTCGCCGTAGCTTCAGCGTCTATTTGTTTAATTTTTTCGTTACTACCTACACCCAAATAATCGTTTATACTCCAAACGACCATATCTTTTCCATTAAATTTCATTTCAGGTCCAAGTGGTCCCTCCAATTTAGGAAAAGTAATGTAGCCATATCCGGCTGATGTGAAGGGTCCTAGAGGACTGGGGCGATTCGCCAGCTTGTCAAATAAATCCATTAGCTAAACAGTGATTAATTAAATATGGTTGAACCGTTTGGTTCTTTTTGTTGCGTCAACATCTTGATTACTTATTTTAAATACACATTAAATTTAAGAAAGTTTGTGTATAACTAAAAAAATGAGCAATTATTTATCTAAATAATCTGGGCGAACGATAAATAGACCATTACGTATGTCACTAATTAAAAGTACCCCACTGGGTAAATAAGGATAATTACCCCATGAACCATTCCAGTTTGCATCATTATGGCTCGGCTCAGAATCAAAATAAGCTACTTCGTTAAGACGTGCTTTATCTACATCAAGTAAATCAAAAACTCGAAGGCCGCTACTGTAATTAGATTGTATCAAATAGTTATCTCTTATAAATAGGTTGTGATCAATAGAGCTGGTATTGTGCGTGTGATATCCTAAAAAAGTGGGTTCATTGACGTTGGATACATCCCAAATATAAGTCTTGGTATTACGCCCGAAATTGAGCTCATCTAATTCATCATTCATTAAAAAGTACCTATGATCGTCGGTAAGCCAACCTTGATGAGAATATCCCATATCTGGGTGTGAAGTTGTTGATAAAGTTTGAGGATTATTTTTGTCATCTACGTCGGTAATTACAACAGCTCCTTCAGCAGAACTAAAGCACAATTCTTTATCTTTGTATTGGTCGTCAGGTCCGTTATATAATATACATTGTGTGTCATGTATATATCCAATACCTGCACTATAGAGTGAATTCACCTCGGTAGCTGGATCACTATAACAACCAGCAAAAGTCGGATTCTTCGGTTTATTTAGGTCGATTATATGTAACCCTGTTTTGTTTCTAGAACCACAGGTATCTGCTTGAGTTACACCAACAGCGTACCCAAATCCAGTAGCTTCGTTTATCGCAATATTATGAGCATTACCCAATTTAGTATAGAGAGCATCTTCTTTAAAACTGAGGAATTGGTCTTCAAAGGTTCTTAGCCTAGTTAGATCAAATACTTGTACACCGTGAATTTGAGCGTCGGATACAACAAACATATGATCATCAAATACTTTCATATCCCTCCAAGCAGAACCTTGAGTTACCATCTTAGCTGTGGTACTACTCCCTAGTCC
The DNA here is from genome assembly GCA_002730655.1 of Balneola sp. Taxonomy (GTDB): domain Bacteria; phylum Bacteroidota; class Rhodothermia; order Balneolales; family Balneolaceae; genus UBA1275. The sequence goes on along the minus strand of PCAT01000087.1, from coordinate 5,107 downwards.
TAAATTACAAGCTGGGAAATCGTTCAGACTGAATGAGTTATATTTCGAAGGTAAATCTGATTCAATTAATTTTCCAACAACTATTGGCTGATTTGGGTTAGTTACATCTACAAAACTAACACCATCGGTTAACCCAACTAAAGCATACTCTTTAGATGTTTCAATATCAAACCAACCCCAAATATCATTAACCTGTTGCCCACCCAAGTCTATTGGGGTTAAATGAGCATATAAACTAAGGTTAGAGCAGGGGTATAAATCAGCAGCCAGATTATTTTCACAAGGATTATTTGCAGATAAAAGATTAGGCTTGGGTATATCAGTCATACCTCCATTACTTGGATTTGAGTCAAAGGTACATCCAGCAGCGCAGAATAAAATAAATACCAACGGTATTTTACTTGGTTTCATTTTTTAAACTAAAGGGAATAGAAAAGGTTTAAGCTTAGCTTAGGTTCAGATATTGCAAGATTTTTAATCTTAAAAGTGATTTTTTGAACATAAGATTTAATGGGTATACACAATATAAAACATAAAAGATTGTAAGTATACCAAGATTAGTGTTCACTTGTTTGGCGCATTTTGTGATTATTGCAAATTTATGATCTATTAAATCAGCTAAGTTTTATACATTTTATGTATTGTTTAATACATGTTTATTAGTTTCACCATTACCGTTATTCTATGAAAAATACCTACATTGAAACATTGGCCATTCATGGTAGCATGAGAGCCCAAACTGCTGAAAATAGTCCAATTGTACCTGGTATTGAACTATCTACAATCTACGAGCATGCAAGAGGTGGGCACAGGGAAGGAGATTTAAAATATAGTCGTCTTCAAAATCCAAATCGTATGGAGTTAGAAAGGGTATTGTGCGATTTGGAAAAGGGAGCAGAAGCAGCAGCTTTTTCTTCAGGTATTGCTGCTATTAATGCGGTATTTCAAACTCTTTCACATGGCGATCATGTACTTATACCCAGTGATGTTTATTTTGGCACTCGAAAGTTAATGTGGGAGTTTTCGGAGCGGTGGGGTTTAGAAATTGATTTTGTGGATATGACCCAGCTGGAAACTGTGGTTGCCGCTACAAAAAAGAATACACGAATGATATGGATTGAAACTCCTTCTAACCCTCAGATGTTCATTACCGATATTGAGGCTGTGGCTAATTGGGCGCATGATCAGGAGATAGTCGTGGTCGTAGATAATACTTGGTCAACACCATACAATATCAACCCTATAGATTTTGGGATTGATTTGGTTGTTCATTCCACAACCAAGTATCTAGGAGGTCATTCGGATCTTATCGGTGGTGTGGTTATTGCTAAAGATTTGGGGTCCACAATGGATCGGATAAGGAGCGTACAAATTCTTCAAGGAGGCGTGCCTTCACCTTTTGACGCATGGATGTTATGCCGTAGTATACGTAGTTTCCCCTACCGTATGAGGGCACATAACGAGAACGCCTTTCAATTAGCTGAATTTATGACTCATCTACCGGGTATTGAAGAGGTATTTTACCCTGGTTTAGAATCTCACCTAGGGCATAAAATTGCCAAATTACAAATGCGAGCGTTTGGTGGCATGATATCTTTTCTAGTAAATGGAGGAGAATCTTCGGCAAAAAAAGTGGTTGCATCTTCGCGAATCATCAAGGCCGCTACTAGTTTGGGTGGTATTGAAAGTATTTGGGAGCACAGAAAATCTACAGAAGGACCTATGTCTGAGACGCCGAATAATTTGATCCGCTTAAGTGTAGGCTTAGAACATATTGAGGATTTGAAAATGGATTTATGTCAAGCAATAGAAGCTTCACTTACTACTTAGTCAGTAATGACATTGAGATGCGCACAACTTACTATATGATAAGTATCGAAAGAGGCTAATTTGTCTGCTTAAGGCCTATTTTATGATTTGATGTCTTAAAAATTATAGAGAACTTTACTGAGTCTGTTTATATATAAGGATCTGTCAAAATAGATGAAAAATAAATCTACAATAAACTCAATTAATTAGATATGGCTAAGGTCGATGTAATAATGCCCCAAATGGGCGAATCGGTAATGGAAGGGACGGTAATTGAGTGGACCAAACAGATAGGTGATACCGTTGAGGTAGATGAAACACTTTTGGAAATTGCCACGGATAAAGTGGATAGCGAAGTTCCCTCTCCAGAGGCGGGTGTTTTGATAGAAATTTTGGTAGAAGAAGGAGAAACTATAGAGGTAGGAAAATCTATTGCTCGAATAGAAACGGATTCAGCAATGATATCAGAATCAATCACTGCAAATCCTACTACAGACCCAGAGCCTACTCCTACACTGAGTGAAACTGATGATGCGGCGACAATAAAGAGCCAGCAACCGGATTCTCAAACGATAAGTGCAAATACAGCATCGCAAGGTTATATGGAAACAGTTGATGTGGTTATGCCCCAAATGGGAGAATCTGTTGTGGAAGCAACCGTTATAGGATGGATGAAAAAGGTAGGGGATACCGTTGAAGAGGATGAAACAATTCTCGAAATTTCTACCGATAAAGTTGACTCAGAAGTTCCTTCGCCAGTTAAGGGGACTTTAATGGAAATTAGAGCTGAAGCCGATGATACTATTGAGGTTGGGCAGATAATCGCAGTTATCGGTATTGGTGATGGGGTTTCTACTAGCTCACCCATCTCAACCACATCTGCTGGTATAGGTAGTGCTGCCCCTCCCGTTACTCAACTAACTAAGGAGCAGATAGCAGCAATGAAGCCTGAAGAACTATCAGCTCAGCTAACTCCATCAGCAGCAGTTATTGCTACTGAAATACCTAGAGAGGGGTCTGATGGACAATTTTTCTCACCACTCGTTCGATCAATAGCCAAGAAGGAAGGTGTTAGTGCTCAGGAGTTAGAAGGTATCCAAGGTACTGGACAAGCTGGTAGGGTCACGAAAAAAGATATTCTAAGTTATATTACCGACAGACAAGCCGGCGCTAAAGAAACTAGTTTATCTGCGCCTTCCATTTCGTTAACACGCCCAGGAAATTATGCTTCTAGTTCTGCAGAAGCTTTTTCTCAGGACAGCAAAGACTCTATTCAAGCAGGTCAACTTGATGTGTCTAGAAGCCCAAAAGGTGATGTTGAGATAATTAAAATGGATCGTATGCGTAAAATGATATCCGAACATATGGTCCGCTCTAAACAAACATCGGCCCACGTTACTACCTTTGCAGAGGTAGATGTCACCAGTTTGGTACAATGGAGAAATAAACATAAGCAGGCTTTTCAACAAAAAACAGGGGTAAAATTAACCTTTACGCCCTTATTTGTAGAAGCCATCATCAAGGCTATGTTAGAATATCCAATGATTAACAGTTCGGTGGTTGGTGACGAAATACACGTGAAAAAAGATATAAATTTTGGTATTGCTGTTGCTTTGGGTAAAGGGGGAGAAGGTGGTTTAATTGTACCTGTGATGAAAAAAGCACAGCAGATGAATTTGGTAGGATTGGCTGAGGAAGTAAACAATGTTGCTCAAAAAGCACGAAGCAAAAAATTGAGTCCAGATGATTTGGCCGGTGGTACTATTACCTTGACCAACTATGGAAGTGTAGGAAATTTAATGGGGACTCCAATCATAAACCAGCCACAGGTCGCCATAATAGGCACAGGTGCTATAGTTAAGCGACCAATGGTGATGGAAACAGAACAGGGTGATGTGATTGCGATTCGTCATATGATGTATTTGTCGATGAGTTACGATCATCGAATTATTGACGGCGCACATGGGGGGGCATTTGTGAGTCGTGTTAAGGAGATTTTAGAGCAGCTTGACGTGCATCGAGACATTTAGAGATGCAAGTTATTGGGCATATCCCTGAGCTTCGAAATATTATTCGAGGCTATAAACAAGAAGGAAAAAAAGTATCATTTGTACCCACCATGGGTGCATTACATGATGGTCATCTTTCTCTCATTCGACTTGCAAAAAAGCATTCCGATGTTGTACTGGTATCTATTTATGTGAATCCCAAACAATTCGCTTTAAATGAAGACTTTGCAACCTATCCTAGCTCGTTAGAGCAAGATCTCAGCTTTTGCAAACAAGAAGGGGTTGCCTTAGTTTTCACTCCTGATACGCAGATAATGTATAATCAGGAACTTTACTTTAGCTTAGAGGTTCATACACTCAATAAATATTTAGACGGAGCATCTCGTCAGGGATATTTCCAAGGTATTGCATTAGTTGTAAACAAGTTGTTTAACATTGTAGAGCCTGATTTAGCTATATTTGGACAAAAAGATTATCAACAGTTTAAGGTAGTTGAAGCATTAGTTGAAGAATTTAATCACGGTATAGAGTTACTTATGGCACCTATTGAACGAGCATCTGATGGCCTAGCCCTAAGTAGTAGAAATGCCTATTTGACTCCAACTCAACGTAAGATAGCTCCATTACTGTATTCTAGCTTGGTTTCGGCAAAACATCAAATTGAAGAGGGAATGAAAGACTTAACCACCATGTTTGATCTTTTGAGGTTGAACTTAACAAAAGCAGGCTTTCGAAATGATTATTTTGGTGTTTTTGATATCGATAAATTACATCCTGTAGATCAGCTAATAGCTGGGCAGCGTTACCTGATTGCTGCAGCTACATATCTAGGTAAAGCTCGTTTAATTGATAATGTAATCTTCACGAATAAAAAATCATTCAAAGGAGAGTCGTGATGAAGCTAACTATGTTTAAATCTAAGTTGCATCAAATGGTTGTCACTGAAGCCAATTTGATGTACGAGGGTAGTATAACCATTGATCAAGATTTGTTAGACCAAGCTCAGTTACTTTCATATGAAAAAGTACAGGTACTGAATATCACAAACGGACAGCGATTAGAAACCTATATAATTCCAGGAGAGAGAGGTTCTAGAGTATGTTGCTTAAATGGCGCCGCTGCTAGATTTACTCAGGTAGGTGATCGAATTATTGTAATTGCCTACGCAGAAATGACTCCTGACGAAGCAAGAACCCATCAACCTCGTGTGGTGGTTGTTGATGAACACAATAATCCAAAAACTATTTTGGATTACTCGCAACCTGCCACTACCTATAGCCTAGAAACAG
>PCAT01000116.1 GCA_002730655.1 Balneola sp. | reverse complement strand
TGATGAATCAAATGTTTCATCTAGCATTAATAAGTTAGTAGCCACTGAATTTTTCATCTTGGCTATTTGTCTCCACGTAAACAATAGTGATAGATCTATTCTTTGCTTTTCACCTTCACTAAATGATTCATAGATAAAATCGTCTCTATGCCTTGACCTAATAGTTTCTTGAAAGTTTTCATCTAAATCAAACTGAACGTAAAAGTCAAGTACTTGAAGATACTGATTAACTAATTTATTGATGGCTGGCAGATATTGTTTAATAATCTTAGTTTTAATTCCAGTATCCTTCAACATTTCAGCTATGACACCGTTGTAATTAAACTGTTCAGACACCATAAGCTTTTCTTCAAACATATCTTCTTTATTTTGATTTAGATCAGTTAGTTCTTTTTTCGCTGTGTTTAGATCAGCAGAAACATCTTTATCTAGATATTTTCTATAGTCGGCTATATTACGCTGTAATGATGAGATCTCCCTGTTGTTTTCAGAGAGTTTAGATACTTTATCTCGAAGCGATAGTAATATGCCGCTGGTCTCTGCAATCTCCGCTTCCACGCCCGTTCCTTCTTTTCCAATAGACTTAAGCGTTGTTTTATTGCGATCTTTCTCTTCTTCGCACTGGCTGAGTATAGAACGTTTATGCCCGTCTGCCAAGGCTTGGTCGCATACGGGACACGTCTCATTCTCTTCGAAAAAAGAGATGCGGGTATCGACGTCGGAAATCCTCGTTTGCGCATCCTGACTTCTGAGTAATAACCCCTGCCTCCTATCCTGTAAAGTGTCCATCCTTTTTTCGGTTTCTTTAATAGCGTCGTCGAGACCCAAGCTAAGCTTACTATTCTCAGCCTGTAATTCATCGATGCTATTCTGCGTTCCAGATATCCGATGTTCATATTCTTTTCTATTCTCTTCTGTTAGTGCCGTAATATCTCTAATGTATTTTGTTTGTTGATCAATTTTAGATTTTATCAACTCTATATCGTGACCAACTCTTTTCATCTTTTCTTTTAAGATGCCGTTCTTTTCTCGTAAGATAACATTCATCTTTGAAAAAATGTTAATATCTAAAAGATCCTCGATAACATCTCTACGATTTCCAGCATTAAGTTGCATAAAAGGAATGAAGGAGGAAGAACCTAGAACAACGACCTGATGGAAACTCTTGTGATTGAGTTTCAAGATGTTAGACTCGAGGATCTTTTGATATTCATTGGCATGAGAAGATTGGTTAATCATCATGCCATCTTTCCATATCTCAAAGATAGTTGGTTTTATACCTCTAATGATATGAAAATTAGATTGTCCAATAGTAAATTTAACTTCTACTACGCATTGCTTTTGATTAATAGAATTTACGAGTTTACTTTTGTTGATATTTCTATGAGGTCTACCAAATAAAGCAAATGATAACGCATCCAACATAGTGGACTTACCAGCTCCATTTTGACCTACAACAAGTGTAGACTTATTTCTATTAAGTTCTATTTCTGTAAAGCTATTACCTGAGGACAAAAAGTTTTTATAACGAATAGTTTTAAATATAATCATGCTATTTCAGTTGCCTGTGCTTCAGTCATAAGTTCTCGCATTTGAACTTTAATTTTATTCTTATCTAGATCTGTATCAACCGCTTCAATATAAGAGTCTACTATTTCTGCTGTATCTTCAAAGTTCATGTTTTCTTCTTCAACATTAGTTCCCATAAACTCGTTAAAGTTTTCAGCAATCTTTAGTTCATATATCTCTTGATTTTGAATATTGTCGATAAATCTATCGAAAGTAAAAGGATCAGTCTTATTTATCACAATAACTTTTACAAACTTTTTATTAAACTTAGTCACGTCAAAAGTACTGTAATCATTTTTTTCATCGTCATATAATACTTTTTCAAAGATAGTATGAGGATTTCTAATTCTTTCTATCTCACGAGTTTCAGTATCTAAAATATGAAAGTACTTTGGATCATGCGCGTCATTCCAAAAGAACTCCATAGGATTACCTAAGTACCATATATTATCTTTTCTAGATGACGTATGAAAATGACCTGATAAAACCATTTCAAATCTTTTAAAGATCTTTGGGTTCATACCATGAACGTTGGTAATACCTCTCATCATCTCGAATCCTGTAAGCTCTAGATGAGCGCCAATCCAATCTGCTTGACATTCTTTAATAAAAGTCATGCATTGATCGTAGTTATCATTACATATCCACGGTACCAATCCTATTTTTAAAGAATCATATTTCATGACAGTAGGTTCCATAATAATATGTACTTCGTTCATGTAATGACCTAAACACTCTTTTAAAGAGTTAAGTTCATTAGTATTCTTAAAATAAGTATCGTGATTCCCAGGAATAATATCCATAGACATACCACGCTTTCTAACTTGATCTAAGAATACTCTTCTATTATGATTAAGTGCTTTAAAGTTTATAAACTTTCTGTGATCATAATAATCTCCTAAATGCAATATTTGTTTAATATCTCTTTTATCGCATTCCGGAAAAAATATTTTTGAGTAGAAATCTTCTGCATTTGCTAAGAATATTTCTGATGAGTTACGTATACCACAATGGGTATCATTTAGTATTGCTATCTTCATGCCATGAATTCACTTAAGTCTGAATCAGCTACTTTAGTCCTTTTTCTTTTCTTTTCTTCTTTTACGAGTTCTTTAATCTCACTATCAGTAGATCTAACTCTTTCAATTCTGTCTCTTAACGTATCGACAAAGTGTGTTGCTACTTGTTGACCGACATCACCTTGAGACATATCAACATCAATAAAGTTTTCGACTCCAGATTTTGTAAGATATTTAAGTTTGATTTCTTGTTGTTTCTTTTCTTTTGTAATACGTCTTAAAAATGCGTACCAAGTTATCTGCGTAAAGTATGCAAACGCATTTGGCTTTCCAGTTCTTGTTGCTGCTTCTAAGTTGTAGTTACCAATAGCTTTCAAACAATTTTCTACCGCATCCATTACCATTTCTTCGCGATAAGTATAACGAATAAAATTAGATTTATGAGATAAACCTTCCGCAATTCTTAAAAAACATTGCGCTATATAGTCTGGTACTTTTGGAATTTCGGTCCCGTCTTTACGAGATTGTTCTACGATAGTAACATAATCTACAACAGCTGACGAAAACTGAGCATTATTAACGTAGTGAATGCTTTTTTTACGTGCCATTTTTACCACCTTTCATAATATATTATACACCAAAAAAGTGTAAATGTAAATGATTATTTTTTTCTTTCAAACGTGAAAATACTTGTTTACAAACGCCCATTTTTATGATAGAATATAAGAGTAGTATGGGGAGGGAGGAATATACCTTTTTAATGCAACGTACCCTTTGGCTTAAACGGAATGATATTAGAGCCTAAATCAGAATCTGGATCGAAGTCGTCCTCACGTACCATGTGGCCGTACTTTTCAGCTAAAAACTGGTCCATCTCTTCTTCTGTCAGTTCTTCAACTGCATGCGCTATTTCGTCCGTATTGATATAAGCTTTTCTCTTCTTATTGCTATTTTTTAAATCTGCCCTTATCGAGTATATACAAGCTTTGTAATGCTTTAAAAGATCGGGCGAAGGATTGGAGGCAACAACAACATGAGATGAATTAAGAGTTTGTAAAGACTCTGGATCTTCAGTAAAAGATAGCCAAGGTCTAAAAGCAAAAAACTTGTATCCTCTAGCGTAGTCTTCTACAGTTACTATTCTAAGAGTTTTGCTTATAAGAATATCAGCGATATCGTCTTGAGTATCCCACTCTAAGACTTCGCAAACTATTTCTTCGTTATTAGTAAGTTTAAATTGCTTTATATTTTTCATAACTTTACTTTATAAGTTTTATGGTTAAATTTTTCTCGACCATATATTCTAAGTCTTTCATCTGCATGCAAGATACCAAAGTTCTTGCGAGACTTCCAAGATATGTCGTCAACAATGTCATAAAGAGTTGTTTCTTTACCATCATCTGTTTTCCTTAATCCTCTTCCAATACTTTGTAGTACTCGTATCTGCGATTTTGATGGAGAAGCGAATACGATATTATGTAGGTTCCTTATATTTATACCAGTACTAAACGTACCGAGTGAGGCTACTATAATGGCATTCCTCTGCTTTTCCACAATACCTCTAATTGCTTCTCTGTCAGAAGTTTCAGTCTGACCAGACACGAAAAAAACCTTGCGAGTTTCATGTGCTTTCTCCGTTATAAGTTTATGTAGTGGCTTTCCATGTTTCTCTACATAATTATATAGGACTAGTGTATTTCCCTTCAAGTCTAAAGTTAGATTTCTTATAAACTTATTTCTTTTTTCGTAAGTTACTATGTGTTCTATTTCTTCTTGGTAAGTTTTCTTTCCAAATTCTTTTCTCGTCTTGTCTTCGTATTCGAGGACGATTCTTCTAATGTGTAACTTAGCGAGCGTATCGTTATCTTGTAAGGCTCTCGTGCTGGTAACGCGGTATACTTTACCGAATAATCCTTGTAATACGAGTTCATGAGTTAGTGCTCCATCTAGAGTACCGGTAGTTCCAAATCTATACTCTGCTTCGGTACATTTATTCATAATAGTTGTTAATGACTTAGACTTAAATCCATGACATTCATCTCCAAATACTGCTCCAAATCTTGCAAACCAGTCTTTTTGAAATTTATATATTGACTGCCATGTACTAATAACAATTCTCTTATAAGTGTTCTTATCTTTTCCAGAATATATTCTATGGCAGTGTCTATCAACGTCATATCCATAAGTTTTAAAATCATTGTACATCTGTTCAACCAAAGAAGTAGTTGGTACAATAATTAATATATCTTGCTTTTTCTGTTCAAGTGAACATAACAACCATCTTGCAAGAACATAAATTATGAGAGACTTACCTGAACCAGTAGGTGATAATAATATTGAATTTTTTCTTTGTATTCCAGTGCACACGGCATCAAACTGATAGTCTCTTATTTCAAAAGGTAACTTTAAAGCTTCTATAAACTTCATCATAAAGTCTGCATTTACTGGATTACCTTCGTTTGGACTTCCATATTCAGTTTCTTCAATATCTATCTCGTATTCTCTGCTTTCAGCAAAAGATAACACTTGTGGCCAAAGGCCAGCTGGAAGCTCTCCAGTTATTTGATTGTATAGTCTAATCTTTCCGTCCCACATTCTGTTCTTATACGCCGGCATAAACCTGTAGCCAGGGACGTAAAAAGAAAAGAACTCTCTAAGTTCTGCACTTATGCTTCGATCGCATTCTAAAAATAAAGTCGCGTGATTTAGTTTCCGGATTCGAATTGTTTCCATTTGATTATGTTCGATATAGTCTGGTGCCGCCATTTTAAATTATCTATTATTTCTGTTAATGTATCAATAGTAGTTTTCCAATATTGAATTTTTTCTTCTGATTTTTGTATCTCAGGATCGCTATCGTAATAGTAATCCATTTCTCCTTTTAATATTTTTAATCCATCAAATGGATCTGGTTCCCATCCTTTTTCTTCTAAAGTTTCTCTATCCATTTTTCCGTTATAGTAAAGCCACTTATCCTTCAAAAGTTTTTTCTGTTCGAACTCTGCTCTCTTGAGAGACAATTTAGCTTCAGACCACATTTGAAGATATTTTGAATGTAATTTAGGAGTATTTCTAGAGGTGTCATCTAACGAGTGATTATCGATAACACTATCTTTTTGCCACATCTCGTGGACTTGGTTTAAGTCAATCATCTTGTTTCCATCATGTTTAAATTATATATAAGGTTCTTATGAACCAACAGTTCCAGTAACGTTAAACGAATCTACAAATTGTCCAGTCGTATTCTTAGTAAGCAAGTTAAAATAAGTAAATCTAAAAGAAGCACCAAACGTTATAAAAGCTTCTCCTCCTTGTGTAGAAGCGAATTGTATATCAGTTAAAGCAATAGGTATACAGTTAACGTATTGAATTCTTTTTATTGGATTATTATGACTCGATAAAATAGATAAAGTTATATCTGATTCAGCTGGTGGCTTTTCAGTCTTAGCTTTAAATCTATCTATCGGAGTTGTCATATCCTGATCTAGAACTCTTCTCATCCAGTTATGCATTTCAGTATACGATTTCATGTCTTCATCTAATATAATATTTATTAACAGCTCATTGTATGTTAACTTATCACCAATGAAAGGTACAGATGCTATCTTCTTATAGTTCATCTCAACTGGATTCATAATGACACCAGGGTGTGTAAAGTCCTGAACGAAAAACTCTAAATTTGGATAATTCTGTCTATCAATTACTGCCTTAAAATTAGTAGGTTGTAAGTAATTGAAATTTTTTGTAAGGTTCGCCATGTATCTATTTATATCGTTTGTAAGCAAAAAAAGGGGCCGGCGAACCGACCCCAGTGATTTTTTGCATTAAATCTAATTATGCACCAAGAATATTATCAACTCTGAAAATTCTGTAGTACTGATTAGTTTTAACAGCAGCTAATCCGTCTCTTCCAGACATAGAAGCTGTATCGACGAATGGGTTTGATACCATTCCATATCTGGTTTTAAAACCGATTTTTGGCTGGAATGTATTCTCACCAACTGCTCTTACCATTGTCAATGGTACGTATGGACAATAGAAGACACCTGCATCGTATGGATTTGTACCCTTATACCCTACGTTTACGTAGTCTGTATTTGCGTACGGGTCGATGTAGACTCTCATTCTGCCGTTCATTACGCCAGCAAAAGTATTGCCTGTGTCATCTACGTTCAAGTTAGTTGACATTGCAGGTGTATAGTCTAACATACCTGCGGCTGCTAGTGCTGATGCTACGTCAGATGAGCAGATCATAAAGTTACCTTTACCTCTACGTGTCTCTTTAGCAATTACGTTTGACTCTCTTTCGATTTGAAGAATCAAACCTTTAAACTTCTCAACTGACCATCTACCATCGGCATCTGTTTGTACGTTAAAGATACCGTTAACAGCGGTGTTAGTTTGAAGTGCGCCTGTCTTAGCTTGAGAGTTAATAGTTCTAATAACTTCTCTATTGATTTCAGCCAAGATTTCTGTTGACAGAATATTTGCCAACTCAGTTTCAGCGTCTAGACCATGAATTGCTTTAAGGTCTTGAGCCAATTCCAAGCTGTATTCTGCTTTAAGTGCTCTTGACTTAGCAGTAACAGTTGCTTTTTCGATGGTGAATCCCATTTCATGGAAGTCTGATCCACCGGTTACTCCAAGTGCTTCTCCGTCTGCAGTTGGCATACCGCCGGCGAAGATGTTAGTCAATCTTGCGTCGTCTGCAGTTGAGTCTGAGTCTAGGTTAGTTACATTCAAGCCTGAAGCATTATCGGAATCGTGTGTTCCTGCACTGTCACCTGAAAACTGAGTTTCAGCTTCGTTGAACAATGCTTCTCTTGCTGAAGTATTCCCGCCGCCATATCTTGACTTCATCGCGAAGATTAAGCCAGTTGGACCGGACATTGGCTGCACGCCGCAGACATCGTATGCCATCAAGTTTGGCATTGCACGTCTTACAAGTGCGATCAAGACCGGGTTCCAGTTTGCAGTGCTTGCGGTTGAGTTTGCCGGAACTCCTGCATTCTCTGAAATCATACCTTCTTCTCTAAGTGCGATTTCTTGGTTTTCGAGAATTGCTGCAGTTACGGCTTTTTTATGATGATCTGTAATCTTACCAGCTGACTCTTCGTCCAATACTGGAGACCACTTTTCGATCAACTTATCATATGATGCTGTATTTTGCATAGCTAGTGCTCCCGTTATTTGTTAGCAGTTTTCTTAATTGCGCTAAGGTATGATGCCATAGAACCAGATGTTTCCACTACTGGACCATCTTCTACTTCGGCTTCACCGCTAGCAGTATTTGTAGTCTTAGTAAAGTATGATTCTTTGACTGTTGCTACTTTCTTAGCGAAAGTTTCTTGGTCTTCAAAATCAATATTCTCTACCAAGCCTTTAAGCTTTTCAACCTGAGTTTCGGCTAGGTCTTTTGATGCTTCACGGATAACCGCTTCACGCTTGTAACCTTCCAATTCCTCGGCCATTTCGATTGCTTGACCAGTTGTGTCATTAAGCTTTTGCTCTAGCTCATCAACTGTTCCGGCAAGTTCGTCAACAAGGTCAGTTTTTCCTTCTGGTACCTCGATATATGACTCTGTAAATAGGTCTTTCAACTTATTCATAAAGTCTTCTGCAATCTCGGTTCTTAGACCATTTTGAATCGCCAACTTGTTTTCTGACATCCAGTTTTCAACTACGTAGTTTAAATAGCTGTCTACTTTCTCTACGAGGTCTGCTTTTGTCTGATCGACTTCTGCAGTTAATTCCTCATTAAACTTTTCTTCTAGCCTATCAATCTCGTCTGAAAGCTTTGATTGAATTGCAGCTTCAAAGATAGTTTCTGCTTTTGCCTTAAAATCGTCTGAAAGTGTAGCTTCTTCAGAGACCAAAGCTTTAAGGTCGTCTTTGAAATCAGCTTTGTAATCGATTGAAGGCTTATCTTCAATGATTGCTTCATCTTCATTCTCGACGTGATCCCTCATAACGCTGTTGTACATAGCTTCGACTTCAGCTTTTTTAGCCTTATTCGCCTTATGATACATTGCGTTAATCATTCCTGCCTTAGTTAACTTAGGCATTGGATCTTTTTTGGTGCTATCAGCAGCTGTTCCACCGGCCATCTTACGACTACCTGCAGTACCAGTTGCGTCACCAGCCTTGTCTACACTTGCGACTGATTGGGCTTCAGCATTCTTAGGATCGTGTTTTTGCATTTCCAAGATTTCCTCATCGTCTTCTTGGAGTTCCACGTCCTGATTTTC
>PCAT01000086.1 GCA_002730655.1 Balneola sp. | reverse complement strand
TACACTGTTACCTATATCATCAATACCATATTCTTTTGCCATTTCAGTAAATGTATTATCCTTATTATTTACATACAGCTCATTATTTTTAACGCCATCTAAACCGGCAACTGAAACATATATGTCTAAAAATCCATCATTATTTATATCAACCATTGTAGAGCCAGTATACCATCTATTATCTCCTGAAACACCTGATTGAATAGTTATGTCATCAAACTTTAGATTTCCCTTGTTTAAATACAACTTATTGTCAGTCATATTTCCAGTAAAGAATAGATCATCTAAATTATCATTGTTGATATCTCCGACAGAGACTCCACCCCCCATATAAATGTATGGGTAAGTAAAATAATTTATTTGATTATCCTCTTGTAGTTTATTTATGAAATTTACTCCAGTATTATTTGGAGATAGTAAAGTAAATTGCTTATCTGACTCATTGGAGCATGAGGCTAATAAAGAGATAGCAATGATATTTACAATTAGTAGGTTAATGTTTTTCATACGATAAATTTAAAAAAAAAACAGGATGAAAATTAATTCATCCTGCTTTAATTTTTAGCTTTTTTAGTTAATTAATGACCAGGATTCTGAGATAGTGCTCCTTGAGATGAATCAATAGCATCTAATGGAATTGGTAAAGCATTGTGTTTGGAAGAAACTGGATTAGCTCTAGAAGCAAAAGGAGGAATAGTTCTACCCTCGTTTGCTATATAGTTATTTAAAGTTTCTACCATAATACCCCATCTTCTTAGATCAAAAAGCCTGTGACCTTCCATTCCAAGTTCTACTCTTCTTTCATGTCTTACTGCGTTTCTAGCAGCAGAAGCATCTGTCCAAGCAGAGTTGTATGTACTAATATTATAGTTAGGAGAGGAATCAGCTTTAGGGCTGTTTTTTGCTCTTGTTCTAAGTTGATTTACAAGATCTCTAGCAGTCTCTAAAGAACCAGTTTCAACGTTAGCCTCTGCAGCCATTAAAAGAACATCGGCATATCTAATTATATGATAATTTATACCAGATCTTTGTTCACCCCAACCACCTGTACCTTTGTTGGCGTCATCACCAGCGGTATACATGTTCTTTTTTGAAGCGTATGGACCTGAAATATCAGTAAAAGATGCTCTAATGTTTTCTTTACCTGTAAATGGACCATATCCATTGTAATCAATTCCACGTCTTCCAACTGTATAATCAATTCTAGGATCAAGTGGACCAGTATGAGGTGTAAATGCATCTCCACTATCAACACCTGCATCATTAGTTATATCAGATGAAGACCAATTAGACAATGGTAGACCATTTGAATCTGTTTGAAAAGCATTTGCTAAGTCTTGTGTCGGTTGGTAAAAGCCACAACACATACCACCAGTCATAGGACCAATTGGATAATTAAGAGTACCACCCCTATTACCATTGAATGATTGACCTGTGTCAGCAGCAAATTGGATTGAGAAAATCATCTCAGAACCATTTTCACCATCAGATCTAAAGTTTGCAAAATAATCTGAGTTTAACGCGTATTGTCCTGAGTTAATTACAGAATTCAATTCAGATAGAGCAGCTGCCCATTTCCCTTGATATAGCAATGACTTACCTAGATAGGCTTGTGCAGTTGTTTTAACAGGTCTTCCAGGTTCACTGTAAGAACCACCTCTTGATGATGGTAAATTCGCTGATGCAAATGAAAAATCAGCCTCTATTTGAGACCAAATTGGACCAGAGTTAGGTTGATTAAACTCACTCGCAGCATAATTTTCATCTGAAATAAACGGTACATTTACCCACATTTTTTGTAGTTCAAAATTATAGTGACCTCTAAGGAACCTTGCCTGAGCTAATTGAACGGTAAACAAAGAAGGATCATCTGAATTATTAATTAAATCAATAACTGCATTAGATCTGTTAATTCCAGCAAAAATTGCTCTCCACTTGTTTGTAAAATAAGCATTAGTTGTATCCCATGTAAATAACTCAATAGCTAGTAGGTCTGCTTGGTCACCATCTGTGGAACCTTTATGAGCGTCATCGGATATGACATCCATCCACCAGTTATCACCGGTTACGTGCCAATCAGCACCATGGCCGTTTCTTATCCCATCTAGTACTGCATAAGCACCAGTTAGTAAAAGATCAACACCAGTAGCATTTTGTAGTGAAGCATCACTCAAAGCACCAACAGGATCAATCTCAGTAAAATCATCAGAACATGATACTAATAGCATCGATGCTGATAAAAAATATGTTAGAAAGTTTTTCATAATATATGTATTAATTATTGGGGTTAAAATTTAATGTTTAGTCCTATTGAAGAAACACTATTTAATGGATATTGACCAGTGTAAAATCCAAGTAACAATGATCCACCATTAGGAACTTCAGGGTCAAAACCATCAAAATCAGTTATAGTAAGAAGGTTACTACCATTGTAGTATACTCTTGCGCTTTTAGCACCAATCTTCGAAGCAATGTTGTCAGATAGAGTATAACCAATTTGCAATGTTCTCAACCTTGCGTATGAACCATCTCTCACAAAGAAAGAGTTAGCAGAAGTAAACTCATTATTTAAAATGGTTTCACTTAATGCAGGGTATTTTCCATTTGGATTACTAGGAGACCATGCATCTAAAACTCTTGTACTTCTGTTTGAGTTAAAGAAAGCAGGACTTTCATAGTATAATGCAGTATTATCAAAAATATCATTTCCAATTGAACCATTCCAGAACATACTCATATCCCAGTTTTTATAATTTAGATTTACATTAAAACCAAATAAAAAGTCTGGGTGAGGATCTCCAATCTTAGTTCTATCACTATCATTAATAACTCCATCTCCATTTACATCCTCATACTTGAATCTACCTGGAGCCGCACCATCTTGTGAAGCATGAGCAGCAACTTCAGCATCAGTTTGGAATATACCTAAAACATTTCTTCCATAGAAAAATGCTAAAGGCTCCCCTACTTCAGTTCTTGAAACAGGACCAACTCTATCACCAGATGCACTGTAGAACTCACTTATAAGTTCAGTAATCTTATTTACAGCTCTAGTAACATTACCAGTAATACTATATGTAAGACCATTAGCTGATGTATCAGAATAACTAAGAGATAAATCAAAACCAGTAGATTCCATAGAACCTAAGTTTGTAAATGGTGCACCAGCATCAATTGCTGTAGTACTAATCTTCTGAGTGTCTTGAGCTACTAAACCTGAAGTTTCATTCTTGAACACATCAATAACAGCTTGCAGCTTATTGTCAAAGAATCCCATATCAAAAGCAACGTTCATTGCTGTCATAGTTTCCCATGTAAGATTAGGGTTACCCTTAGAATCTAAAGTAGCACCGGGAGTAGCACCTCCACTTCCTGAGAATGGATAAAATGCAGTAAACTCATTCTGTAAGGAAATATTTACATCTAAGTTTGATCCTCCAATTTGCTGATTACCTAACTCACCATACGAAACTCTCATTTTAAGAGTATCGAATACAGAGCTGTTAAACCAGTCTTCTTCGCTCATCAACCATGCAAAACTACCAGATGGGAAGATTGCATCAGCAGTAGCCTTAGCAAATCTTGAAGTATCATCTTTTCTAACAGTAGCTGTTGCAAAGTATTTTCCTCCATAAGACCAATTAGCAGTCGCAAATAATGAGAAAATAGAACTTGAACTAGCATATGCTGATGAAACAACTGGAGTTCCAGAACCATTATTCAATAAATAAAATCCAGGATCCTCAAATAAGTATCCAGTTCTTAAAACAGTATTTCCTTTAATATTTTGTTTTAAAGCCTCAGTACCTAAAAGTAAGTCAAGAGTGTGATCTCCAAAAGAGTTTCTATAGTTTAATGTATTTGTTACAACCCACTCATCTTGTCTGAAATGGTTTTCTGTAAGAGTATTAGTAGCTAGGGCTTCACCATGCTCTGGGTTTAAAGCTGTAAAGTATCTTCCATGAAGATCTCTCATCTGCATACCAGCAGATGTCTTAAATCTTAACTCAGGGGTGATATCCCATTGAAGAAAAATATCTCCAATTACTCTTAAATTTTTATTATAATCATCTTTCGACCTGTAAAGCTCAGATATTGGATTATTATGAATACCCAGTCTAGTTGCATTACTGTATGTACCTGCAAAATTTCCATTAGTATCATATACTGGAACTAATGGAGATGAACCAGTAGCCCTCTGTATTGGGTCATTTGGCGCAGTTGATTCTCTATCGAAAGTAGCATTTAAGTTTTGTCCTACAGTTAGTTTATCTCCAATTTTAAATTGTGAATTTAATCTAGCTGAAGCTCTTTCATAGCCAGTATAAACCATTACACCTTCTTGGTCTAAATAACTTGCTGACATATGATATCTTCCTTGGTCAGAACCTCCTGACGCACTCAAAGAAACATTCGTTACAGCAGCTGTATCAAATAATTCGTCTAGCCAGTCTGTACCTCCTGGAGTTACCTTAGCTTGAGCTCCTTCATATTCTGGACCACTAGGAATTGGCACATTTAAAAACTGTGGAATAGTTGGACTAGGCCCACTACCATACTGAGGGTGTGATGGAGTATTACCATCATTAAGGATACTTTGCCAAGTCATATCTGCATGCTGTTGTAAGTTAAGCATGTCAGGTGTCTTAGTAACATTTGCGTATCCATATGAAGCATTAACTTCCAATGTATTTTTTTGGTTGTAGTTACCTTTTTTTGTAGTTACTACTATTACACCATTCGAAGCTCTAGCTCCATAAATCGCAGCTGAACCATCTTTTAATACACTTATATTTTCAATGTCATTTGGATTAATATCCCTCATAACATTTGGATCAGTAGTTTGAATACCATCAATAACATACAATGGGTTATTATCATTTGTAGTAGCATAACCACGAATTCTAACAATTGGTGCAGCACCTGGGCTACCACCTGAAACAACTGAAACACCTGCAACTCTTCCCTGAAGAGCCTCAGCAGCGTTGGTTACCTGGGTCTTAAATGCCTCTTCGGTGTCAACCGTTCCAATTGCACCAGACAAAGATCGTCTTTGCTGTGTTTGATATCCTGAAACCACAACTTCATCAAGAATATCAACTGATGTAGCAAGAACAACATCTATGCTAGTTTGGTTTCCTACTGTAATAGTTTGAGAAGAAAATCCCAAACTTGAAAAAGTCAACTGATTTCCAGCCGACGCGTTTATTTGATAATTACCATCAAAGTCTGTAACAACACCTATTGTTGTTCCTTCAACTACAACTGTAGCACCGGGAATAGGGTTACCACTTTCGTCAGAAACACTACCTGAGATATTGTTCTGAGCAAAAATTAAACTAGATGATAACATCAATACAACTAAAAAAGCTTTTTTCATGTTAATTAAGTTTAGTTTTAAGACTCCAATATAAGTTAAAATATTGTTAAAATGCAAAAAAAAATTATCAAAAATTATCAACTAAAAAAAATTAAATAACAAAAATTACGAATATGATACTTTTAATGTTTTCAAGGGCTAAAGTATAATTTTCTGTTTTTTAATTAATTACACCTCTGAAGATTAACCAATTTTTAACAACACTGGGCCAAGATTCGATTGTTCCTCTATTTTTTGCAAGCCCATATCCATGACCGCCATCCTCCCAAATATGAAGTGATGATGGAACATTATTATCCCTAAGAGCAGTATAATAACTAATGCTATTTTCAGGAGGTGTACCCTCATCATTATTAGAGTGGATAAGTATAGTTGGAGGTGTTTCTTGATTTACATTTAAGTCACTGGAATAATCATGAATAATATTAACATCTGGGATATCGCCAAATAAACTATTAAATGTACCTGAACCATTTTTTTGAACATCTATATTCATAGTGATTACAGGGTAAACTAAAATTGCAAAATTCGGTTTATTTAGATCTAACTTGCCTTTAGTTGAAATAGTTGATGCTAAATGACCACCAGCAGAGAAACCTATTACACCAACATTATTTGGATCAATATTCCATTTTTCTGAATTATCTCTTATTAATTCAATAGCTCTAAATGCATCGCTTGATGCAACAGATTGTCTACAGGGCCCATCATAATTATTAGGAAGTCTATGCTTTAACATAAAAGCATCTATACCCAATTCATTTAACCACTTAGCTATTGAGATTCCCTCATTAGTAATGCTCAGAAACTTATATGCTCCACCTGGAATTACCATCACAGCAGGTTTATTCACATCTTTATTTTTTGCTGGGTAGTACCAAATCTCTGGATACTCTACCTCATATATATATGTACTTCCATCACTTTCAATAATTCTATCCTTCTTATTTATATCACAATCCAAATTAGAGCTATACAAGGGTATTTTTTGCTGAGCAATAATTTGAGTTGAAGATGACAATAACAAACCCAGTAATAGAAAAACTTGAAATATTTTACTATTCATTTTCCTAATATATTAATATTTATAAATTTTTTTTTAATAAAAAATTAAATTATTATAGTTTATATTAATTGTATATTGGCTTTAATGATTACAAGGAATAAATGGTCAATCAGTATTATGTTAGTTTTGATATCTGTATTGGTATCTTACTTAACAAATGTTTGGTTATTACTTCTTTTTATTCCTATTGGGTCATTAATTTTAAAAAATAGATAATGGAATGGTACGAAAAGAACAGAAAAACAATTATTATATTATTCGCTTGCTATGTAGTATTTCGAGTAATACAAATGACTCTTCTCTAATGAGACTCTTTCTGTCAATATTTTTTTTTACAAGCTTATTAAACTCTCAAATCAATCCTAATAATATTGATATCGTAAGAGATGATTATGGTGTACCTCACATTTTTGCCAAAACAGATGCTGAGCTCGCATACGGTCTTGCATGGGCAAATGCTGAAGATGACTTCACAACTATACAAGAGGCATATTTAGCAGGAAATGGTTTGCTATCAAAATATATAGGACTTGATGGAGCTCCAGCTGATTTTATAACACAATTTATAGGGTCTAAAGAAATCATTGATGAAAAAATAGGAGAAATCAGCAAGGAGTATTTTGATGTGATTTCTGGTTACGCTCAAGGGTTAAATTCCTATGCCAAAAACAATCCAGATAAAGTGTTGTATAAAAAACTTTTTCCAATTACTCCTAAAATGATGATGATGTATAGTCAGTTACAACTTTTCATTTCAAATCAAGGTGCGGACTGGGCAGGAAGAATTCTAAACAATGATACACAGGATGAGTTTTTAGATCAAAATCTTACAGGATCTAATGTT
>PCAT01000115.1 GCA_002730655.1 Balneola sp. | reverse complement strand
TGTTGTTGCGATAAACAGCTACCTGTTCAAAAGGTCTTGTGCTAATATCGACTAATGAAAAAGTAGAATAGTCCTGTCCTCTTCCCTTACTAACATCCGCAACTAATATATAATCGTGCCTTTTTACTGGCTCTTTGTATATTAAACAATCTCCTCCTTCTAACATTCTCAATGGTTTTTTAGCTCTTAAATCTAAAAGCGTTTGAGCATTTATTAAAGTATTACCAGTTCCAAAAAAAGTGTTTCCAAACTCTTGATCGAACTGTACTTGAGAAGTATTGTTTATAGTCTCTTCTTTCCACTTATCGTCTCTTCCTGGGACGTCCCACCAATCAACTCTAAAATGAGAATACTCGTTTACGCCTTGAATAGCGCCTTCCCATATCTTATGAAAGGTGTTACCTATTCCATTTGCTGTAGACGTGACTATGATTTTTGTATCTGTACCAGAAGATATAACAGGATAAGTTGAAGTATAAAATTCAGCGGCTCTTTCTACGAAAGCAAACTCATCTAAGTAAAGAAGGTTAACACTAAGACCTCTAATACTATTTCCGGTGGTAGCTGCTGCAATAATACGGCTGTTATTGCTAAAGTCAATATTAGACTTGTTAAGAGCTTTAACCCCAGGTTGTAAAAAGAACGGAATATTTTCAAGCATAATTGTGATCCTAGCAAGCATTTCTCTTGCAGTAGCACCTTTGTTCGCGAGAACCGCGACAGTCTTTTCTGGTTGGAACAACGCGAACCAGAGTAAGTAACCACACGCGGATATTGACTTACCAGATTGACGACATGCGAGAACAACGTTAAACCTATGGTCCTTAAATTGCTTGAACATTTTCTTTTGATACGGATATAGTTTAAAAGAAACTAATCCCTTATCAAGAGATATAATCTTTGCGTATTTTTCAATGAAATATACTGGATCTAGCATACAGGTCGTATATTCTTTTACCTGCTCTTCGGTCCATTCGTGACCTACGCCATCTCTTTTAATATTTACATTGCCGAGATAATTATCATTCTTGTTTTGGAGTGACATCAATCAATTCTTTTTCATTTTTTAGTATCTTTTGAAGATCGGCTGTAGACCCGACAAAAAGATTATTAGTAGTGTTTGCTATCTTTTTTATTTCTTCTTTTTTGTCTATGTCTTTCTTTTTCTTATTTAGATCCATTAGCCTATCGTTAACATCTGAAATATTTTTTATCATTCCAGATAATACTTCAAAAGCTCTAGGGTGTTCGCTTTCCCTAGCCACCTCAATCATCAGTTCGAGACTTTGCTTACCTTTTTCTACGAGTTCGTAATATGTTTCTCTCGAATATTCGTAATCATTATTAATCTTGTCAGAATCACTCATGCTTATCCACTATAATCAGTTAGTCCTGCTATAAGAGTTTTAAATGACCCAAAACTATCTGCAGCTGCAACAGTAGTTTTTAATTGCGCCATATCTATCAACTTATGCCAAGCACCTCCATGCGAAAAGTATGCATCGCCTGTCGCGTGTACGTGCGCGAACATTCCATGATACGTTCCTGCGGCTGGTAACAAGCTTTCACTGTCATATAAATTAGCATAAGTTATTCTGTTAGCTCCAAAGTCTATGTTGTTATTACCTATTCCAGTTTTAGAAGTTACGTGCGCACTATCAATAAGAGATAACGCAGTAGCTGAATCTATACCTACACCATCATTAGACTGTCTCGCTTGTACATAACTAGAGTCTATCAAAGCTATGGCTTCAGTAGAATCTAAGAAGTCTTGTGATGGAGCTCGAGCTAATACGTAACTAGAATCGATTATGTTCGTAATAAATGCCGAGTCTCTCTGAAGATCGACTTGTCGAGCTTGAACGTACGCAGAATCTATCAAAGCAATTGTTTCTGCAGAATCTAGAAAGTCGAAAGTTGTTTGATTAGATTGAATATATGTTGGTGTTATAACACTTGTTATAAATGCTGAATCTCTCTGTAAGTCTACTTGTCTGGCTTGTACGTAAGCAGCATCTACAATGTTTGTTACGAAAGCAGAATCTCTTTGTAAATCTACTTGTCTTGCTTGAACATATGCAGAATCTATGAGAGCTATCGTTTCTGCAGAATCTAAGTTATTAGTTTGTCTATCTCTAATATATGAAGTCGTAATTATATTAGTAATAAAATTAGAATCTCTTTGAAGATCAACTTGTCGAGCTTGAACATAAGCCGAATCTATCGTGGCAGTAAAATCAAAATTAGTCTGCCTTGCCTGTATATAATTAGAATCTACAGTACCAGTAATTAAAGTAACCGCTTCTGCTGAATCTAATGAATTAGCTTTAGCCATATTAATAATTGATGCTGAATCAATTTGAGCTAAAACTCTGTTGTTTAAATCTGTGAAATTGGCATCAAGTTCAGCATGAGTCAAGGCTGAACCTTTTACACTTCTAAATACGATTGCCATGATATGCCTCCTCTTGCGCTAATCGATTAATTTGAAACATAATCACTATCCACATAACCGCTAAAAGTAAAACTAGTATTTGGTTCGCCTAATATACCTGTTATAGCAGTTGAAAATCCAAAGTCACTATCTTCTAATCCAAACACTGTAGTAGGATTAGGCGTGACTGCAATAGTCTCTAATTGTAAATCAGAATCATTCAAGCCAGCTTTAATATCAAAAACGTTAGCTGTGCTTTTACGAATGACACTAGTATCAGAGATTGGACCATGATAACTTAACTTCATCTCAAAGTCCAAACTATATATAATTGTTCTTCTTTGTTCTACGGCTCCTTCAAAGTCATCAGAAAAACTTACACCGTTAATTACTATTTGAATGTCTTCTTTAAAAGTGGGGTACTCTGCCGCAAATGGCGATATCGTCAAAGCGTATTGAGGATTAAAAGTAGGTAAGATCTGTTCTACTACTTGCAAGGCGTCGTCTTGTGATTTAGCAAATATATTCAATTGAAAAGTAATTGTATATGGAACAGGATTAAAAAACTTTTGTCTTTTATTCGTGGTGCCAGCTAAAGATGTAGTATTGAAATTACCTACTTTTGCAAGCTGCCGCGCAGCGTCATACGCAATAGAAGTTATTTCAAAAGACATTCTTGGTAATTTTATGGCTACTTCTGTATCGTCTGTAAGACTTGGATTAGATCTGATTCTATCTAAAAATTTATTTTTTGGAGCATAGGCGAGCGGAACTTTTATCTGGCTTATTACCTGTCCAGCTGAATTAGCTCTAAGCACATACAAGTTATTAAACAGTCTACCGAAGATAGCCACTGCTTTTTTAGTCTTAGAATGATAAAAATATTGGCCAAACATTAGTTGTTACTCGTATCTCCAAATGGGTTAGTTTCAGTAAAGTCTATAAAGTCGGTGCCTAGACTAAAGTCTGTGTTTTGCTCGTTTTCTGAAAGTTTATTGTCTTGTGTTACCAATGTAATTACTCCACCAGCTCCACTGGTAAGTCCTACAACTTTCTTAGTAGGTGTGAAGTTGTGGAACTTACCGTCATCTGCGCCAATGTGAATTAAGTGCAGTTTATTATCTGAATCTGAATACTTGGCAACTTCTCCTCTCATGGTTGTGGTACCAGATGGACTTGTAATAACTTCTCCTTTTGTAAATGTCGATATAGCTGGAGATGAGAAAGTGATTCTTGGAACTACGTAACCGGAACCACCATTCGTAAGAGTAAGTGATATTAGTTCTCCACTATTACTATCAACAGTTGCAGTAGCCGTAGCCAGCGATCCAACTCCAGCAGAGTCTGTAATTGTTACAGTCGGTGCGGTGAAGTAATTACTACCACTATCGGTAAGATTGATAGCCGTTATGGTTCCTGAACTGTCAATAGTCGCGGTAGCTTCGGCGCTATCTCGAGTATTAGAAAGTGTAAGTACATAAGTGTAAGCGTATTTTGTTTCTATATCGTCAATAGTTTCTATGCCAGTATCTAAATCTTCTCCTGTATATTCGAACAATGAACATCTGAGTTTAAATACTGGTAAGTTACTTAACTGATAAAAAGGTTGTTCGTGCTCAACGTGATTAATTTGAAACAGAGATTTTGATAACTCTAAGTATATTAAGTCTCCTTCTTTAGGTCTTAGTACTGTAATTTCATTATCATAACGAGCTACAGTGTCAGACCATCTTCTTCTGGCTACTATAAAAGTAGCTTCATCTCTTATTTCAACGCCAAATCTTGTGAATAGATCTCCTTCACCATCGAATCCTTCGACGTTTTCTATATACATTTCTACTTTATACGCTGAGTTAAATGATGATACTGGATCGTCACCTAGTATCGTGTCTTCGTTGACTAGATCACGTGGAATATAGTAAACCTCTTGTCCATAGATCTTTAAAGATTCTATGACTATATTTTCATATAATTCCTGTTCCGACTTGACTTTGTCGGAGATATATAAGTTTTTTGCCATATCATCCTACAAAAAAGTCTGGTGGAAGTTCTTGCTCCAATCTTAAGTTTTCTCTAAGAGTCTGGATCTCTCCAGTTGCATCATCATAAATTTGTCTTCCGTTAAGTACGACTCCTCCGGGCAGTTGCATTCCTTCGAACTTAATTAAATTCATTCCCCACTGTTGTTTTATCAAAGCGGTTGTGTATTCTTTTACAAACATATCGTTGTATACAGAAGTATGGCTATCTGGATTTATAATAGTGTAAACTTCTGCGACTATGTAGTCATCAGCCTTAATATCTTTATCGGCAAAATCTCCAAAGATGTATAACCTATTTTGTCTTCTGGAGAATTGTACCTGTGGATGACCATTTAACTTCATGTCTAACAAAGATAAGTACTGCTGCATTTGTTCGTAGTATGCTAAGTCTCCAGCGAAGTTCATAAGATCCGCGATGTCATTCAACATCATTTGATATTTTATATCGAAAAAATTTCTACTGTTATTAAAAGAACTTGTAAGAGGAAACATCTTAGACACGAATATAATATCTGATGAGACTGGAATATACTCGTTTGCCACATCAGTAGCAGTCACTTGATGTTTTAAGTATGTTCTTACCGTCGCGTCAGAGTGATATTCTTGATAGTACTGAAGAGCTTCATCAACTCTATCTTCTACTTGATCTTCATCTACGTTTACTTCAATCACAGGCTCACCGAGTCTGCGCTTACAGTAATCTATTAATGTATCTCTTGAATTAGGATTTGCCATACATTATAATGAGCTGTTGCCCGCTCCTCTTATTGTTTTTACCGTAGATCCTGCTGCGTTCTTAATAGTAAGAATGTCGGCAGAATCGGTTCCTACTGTAGCTACCGTTCCAGCTTCATTAGGAAGTTTAACTGTAATATTTCCAGAATACTGTGAATGCGCTGGTGATTGCAGTCTTACTCTATGAGCGTTTGAAACTTCACAATATAGATCAATGTAAGCTACAGATCCTGTTCCGGTTCTAATTACAACAGAACCATCGTCTATCTTAACACCAGTAGATGATCCGTCTCCACCAAGTACTGAAGAATCTGTAGATCTAATACCTCTATTAAAATTAAAACTATTAGTAGCTGCCGTATAAAGCATGGAAGCGCTAGCGCCATCTATCGTAATACCTGCTCCGTCAGCAGCTGCGGCGTTTCCACCTTGAGATAAGAGTATGTTCTTATCGTCGACAGTTAAAGTTGTAGAGTTAATAGTAGTCGTGGTACCATTGACAGTCAAGTTTCCACCGACTGTTACGTTTCCGGTAGTTTGTAAACTCGTCATGGCATTAAAACCACCAATTGTGGCGGTCTTAGTAGATCCATCTGCACTAGTGGCTGTAATATTTCCGGTCGCACTATCAAAAGATAGAGCTGAAACTCCACCTGCGATCGATGCGGACACCGTTGAATCAGCGGCAGTAAAGGCAGCTAGGGTTCCACCCGAGTCTCTGAGGATCAAACTTCCAATCTCAATAGCACTACTATCAAGTTTAATTCGATTTCCTCTAATATCCAGAACATCGCCATTAGCGATTTCTCTAATCTTATTGCTTGCGATAACTAATGGAATTCTATTTGCCATGTTTTAACTCTCTAAAATCTTTATACTATTTATACGTTTTCTTTCTCTATCTGGCACTATGCAGCTACCTCATAAACTTGTATAGTGGTATATTTTGGATAATCATTGCTATAATCATTGAAATATACAGTATCAGCTGAGCTCCACACTTTTACATCAAAATAAAATCTCATGTTTCCAGTAGAAGTCTTAATGGTGTTTCTGTAACTTGAATTATCATAAGTATTCCAAGTGAAATTGTTCATAGCACTAGTACTACCGCCATAACCGTGCATTCCCCAGCCATGAGCTGGTCCGTCAGTTAGTATATCTAAAATATCATATGTGTTGCTACCTTGAGTTGATTCAAACCTACACCTTACACCATGTCCAGAACTGGCGCTGGCCATATAAGTAGGATAGTTCATAGTTATTATTAAGTGGCTACTGTTACTAGTTTTGTTATAATTTAAACTGTCATCTGAATTTTTAGTAATCTGTCCAAAAACAGCTTGATTAGTTCCGTTTATTTCAATATTTACCCAGCTAGTAGAAGAGGTTACTAGTCTTGCTCCTGAACCATAGCCACTATTATAACTTCCAAAGCTTAAAATTTTAGCTTCGTCACCAGCACCAGTGACGGTTCCAGTAAAAGCAAAAGTATCGGAAAGGTTAATCGATTCAGCCTGTATCTTACTTATTGTCATGCGGCAATCTCCGTTAAAGTAATAGTACTTTGCGGAACGTGATCATAGTTTGTACCATCGCCTGATATCTGAAAACTTTGACTTCGATTAATGTATATCGTTGGTCCACTACTATATGATCTTGTACGAACAGAGTACGTTTGTGCAGATGTAGAGCCAACCGCGTAGTCCATATGTGTTCCACCTAATCTAGCCATTTGATATTGTGTTGCTGATGCACCAGTTGCATCATACATGTTTATACTACCAGCAACTCCTTGTCTTCCACCTTCTTCATCACCGTTAACTTCATCGAGTTCAGAACCATTCTTGTAAATAAAATAAGACTGCAGATAACCAGAAGAACCACTTTGATCACAACCGACATACATATTAACGTTAATAAGAATATTGCTAGTAGAAAACTTAGGAGTTATTGAAGCACTTAATCCTATATCCACAATGTAATCGCTCGCCCCTGAACTTCCAGTCGCTACAACTGTACTAGATAATCTTCCATGAACTACTTGTATTACCGATCCAGCTGGCATTGTTACACTTGCTCCAAGTGATCCTTGAAAAGTACCAGCACTGATAGTTCCAGCGTTTGCTATACCACTACTAAAAGTAGCCGCACTAGAAAAGGTTGAGGCGTTGATGGTAGTGGCATTAAGTGTATTTACAGTTCGAGAGACGTCAAATTGCGCAGGATTTCTAGTAATATTGTTTTGAAATATAGCGTAACAAGAATCTGTACTGTCAAGAGCTGAAGCAAAAGTTAAATTTGTACCAGCAACTGTGTACGCGGCTCCAGGGTTTTGCCTTACATTGTTTATAAAGACTTCAATCTCTTCTGGTTGAGTTACCGTATGATTAAGTGTGTAAGAAGTTCCACCATTTCCAGTAATATTCTGCTTAGAGGGAAATGATTGTGTAATTCCTGTCGGTGTATTTCCTATCTTACTCATTTACTAAAGAACTCCATTAGTTGTTCCTACTCTATTAATAACAGTATTAGCTCCATTAAGCTCTTGTAGCGTAATGTTTGATGGAGCGCTTTCGTTGGCAGTAGACACTGAATCATTAAAAGTCATATTTCCAGAGTGCCCAACCTGTAAGCGAAATGATATTTTTGTTCCAGCGGTAAGTGAACTAGTATCTAACAGAGTATGAAAGGTACCTTGATGAGGAGTAGAACTATAATTAGTCTCATAAGGTTGAAACATAAAGTGACCATTTGTAGTTAAGTCTGTTGTTTTCATAATACTATAAGAACCGCTATTTGTAGCTACGTATAGTCTTCCTAGACAGTTATGATTCGAAGGCTCACCAAATATTCGTGTATTTAAATAGATAATAGAGTTATTTTGTTTAGTCGTTATGGAGACATCATATGTACCTGATTGACCCCAATAATAATAGTTATTAAGATTTACGACTTGTCGATCATAGTGTTCATAATGAACGGTCTGTAAGACGTGTCCTATATCGCCTTTTATAGTCACATTTCCATCTCCAGCTATGCTAATAGAATCACTGTCAGCAGAAGCTGCACCTAGTCTCTTTATTGAATCAACTCGTAAAGTACTCATACTATCGTTAAGTTTCCTCTCAGCGTTATCGTGACACCAGAATCTACGTTCACAGGTCCGCATGCCATAGCATTCTTGTCAGAATCTACGGTAATATCGCTAGCTAAATTAGTGTCGTTCAGTCTAAATAATACATTAGAGCCAGTTGGAAAAGTCTTTTCCGTTAAGAAACCGGCTCTCGCGGTTTCTCGCGCTCTCGACATTAACTTTCTCTAGTTGGCCAAGTTATCGAATCTGCGACTAATTCGCCTTGATCATCAGTTGTAGGTTTTGCAGAAGCTGGCAAGTCTCTTAGCGCCTGCATGTAAGTCTTCAACTTAGCGTCAACTGCGACACCGTTTGAATAAGCTTTTACTACTTCCCAGTCTAGAGCTGCAAGCTTTGCGTCTCTTTCTAAGCGAAGTAGTCTCA
>PCAT01000114.1 GCA_002730655.1 Balneola sp. | reverse complement strand
ACTTACTTTAGGTTATATTATTCCACACGAAGAGATGTGGGAAATGATGTGTGAAGATATTCAAGAATAATATTGTTTAAACTCTTCGTACATCCAGTCTTCTGAAGGACCGTTGAAAATACAAATTAGCATTTCTGGATGATGATGTAAGACTACATTATCGAATGGTATGCCTTCAAAGTCATATCTTTTTACTTGGTTTTTAAATGCTTTACCTTTATGAAAATCAGTCTCATCAACTCCATTGATTCTAGAATATATTAATCTTTTAGGAAAAAAACTTAAAGGCATGTTTTCATGAAATAAAAATCTATCGATTCCTTTGTACTTAGTCATGAAAAAATCTGGATTTGAATCAAAGTGATTCCAAATGTATCCTAAAGATTTATTCTTCCAAAGAAGCACACTTGAGTTAGCGTACATATCCCACTTTTCTTTAAACTTAGGAGAACTTCCATCAGTTACTTTATCTCTCTTCCAGTAAGCTCGTATCATAGTAAGATTGTCTCTTAATTGTTCTTTAATAAAATTGTCTAGATTGTTTTGTATAACTACATCTAAATCAAAAAAGAGATTAATGTCACCTGTGTCAATGAAATCTTCTTGGAACATACATAACTTATTCCAGTAGCCTTCATAGTAATCTTCTGTAGTTATTGGAATTACTTTAATCTTTTTGTCTATATCAGAAGAGTCGTCTGTATAACAATAAAAATTAAATGATATAGATATATTAATAGAACACATATAAAGTAGACGGTTAACCCAGTCTGCAGAATATTTTGTTCCCCACTTGACACATATTATATTAAGCATGGAGTTATTTATATGAAATTTGGTATAGATCCCGCAACAGCAACCGTGATAAAGAGATATCCGCACAGAGCTGAAGACTTAGTTAAATCTTTTAGTGATAGACAAGTTATATGTAAGCACTGGCTAGCAGAAGAACTTGACAAAATTATAAAGCGTGGAATAAAAAAAGACAGACCTGATAAGAGAATATACGTAGCCGGCTGTTGGTATGGAAATGTATTAGTACCTTTAATAACTGACATGTTTCCTGATTGTGACATTAGAATGCATGATATAAATGAGCAAGTGATAAAAATAGTTAAAAATATTTACTTTCCAGATTTAGACCAGTTGAAGGCTTCTGTGCTTGATAGCCAACACTTTAGTTACAATGACACTTTAATTAATACATCTTGTGAACATATGAAACCATTAAAGTGTACTTCTGGAACTTTAATGATATTACAAAGTAATGATTACACTCATGACAAAGATGGAACAGCAATAAACGATCATATCAATTGTGTCAAAGACGTTGACGAATTAATAGCACAATATAAAATGCGAGAGGATAAAATCTTTTATAAAGGCGAAAAAGATTTTGTAACTTATAAAAGATTTATGGCAATAGGATTAAGAAAATGATAGAAAAGTGGAAAGAATGGTGTAATGAAAAATTATCTTACGAAGGTAAAGCTAGAAAAATAGGATTATTAGTATCTGGCGGAGCAGATTCAGCCATGGCTTTATACGTGTTATCAAAACACATACTGGATTGCGATAAAGACAAAATATTCAGTAAGTCAATTATAGTACCTATGCATGGATGGGATCAAAGAAGAATTAATGTATATTCTCCTGACTCAGCAAAAGATGTAATTAAAGTAGTAAAAAAACTGATACCAGAAGCTCCTATAAAAAACTTACAGATCTGTGGTTATTATAAAGAAAAAGGAGAAGAAAAAGCTAAGTATCATAATCCATTTGCTTACATGTTAGTAAAAGAAAATATAATCGATGTTTATTATTCTGGAAGTACAAAACAACCAGAAGGACACGTAATGAAAAAACTAAAAATGGAAGATTTGAAAAGAACCGAAGACCTACAACGTAAAAAAGGCCCTATGGGTTCTTACACTAAGAGAGAACTAGCGTTGCTTTACAAAGATTATGGACTTATGGAAGATTTATTTCCAGTAACAGTATCTTGTATAGGTGACGCACCACAACCTTGCAAAAATTGTTGGTGGTGCTTAGAAAAATATGATGCGTTTGGAATGTATGATGGTGGTGTCAAATGATCCACATATTAACTTTGAAAGTTGGTGATAAGTATAGTTCTCAATATATTAACAATCTTTATAGAGGTATTAAGAAAAATACTACGGTAGAGTTTAAGATGTATTGTTATACAGAAGATCCAAAAGACATAATTGATGACGTAGAAATTATTGAATTGGCTAATCCAAATTTACTAAAATTGCAATGGCATAAAATACAATTTCATTCTAAAAATTTTGCTGGAATTAAAAATGGAGAAAGATGTTTGATACTTGACATCGATTGGATCATTACTGGTAATTTAGATGATATACTGAGTTTTGATATTAAATCTGGTCATTTTGGTTGTTTTGAAAGATGGTGGTCAAACCGACTCGAATGGTGTAGTATAAACGGTGGTTTTCAAATGTACAGAATGGGAGATACAGAGTATCTTCATAGAATATTTTTTGCTGATGCTGAATACTGGCAAGAGAGATTTATTAAGTTAGGAGAAGCTGAACCACCGGTTAATGGAGAACAAAATTTTGTAGATCTAATAATTGGACCAGAAAGATATTGGTTTCCAAAACAATGGTTTGCCAAGTATCATGAGCCAGAAATGAAAAAGATCGAAAAAAATTGGATAAAAAGAGTAAGTCCTAATCCATTGTTAATAGATGGTGAGTGGGATGACGATATTAAGATGATTCATTTTTCAAATGCAAAAAACATTATAGAAAATTCTAACGAGTCTTGGATTAAAGAGTTCTGGTCAGGTTAAAGTCATGCCCTATATGATACCACTTTTCTGGTCTCCATCTAATGTTTTGACTATCTTGTTCTGTACTTACCCATTTAGGACTTGGTGGAAGAATGTGCGGTGCATTCTTATAATCTCCGTATCTAGATGACTTAAGTAATCTAAAACATATATTGTTATCTAAAGCCATTTTTTTAG
Organism: Balneola sp.; assembly: GCA_002730655.1. Classification (GTDB taxonomy): domain Bacteria; phylum Bacteroidota; class Rhodothermia; order Balneolales; family Balneolaceae; genus UBA1275. The sequence goes on along the minus strand of PCAT01000114.1, from coordinate 5,309 downwards.
CTTTTTCTATCTCATGTTCATTATGTTTAAAAACTATGAATTGCCACTCTACCATCATGTTTCTTCTTCCAGCCTCTACCATTGCGTTAAAAGACTGTTCAAAACTTCCATTAACTCTGTATATTTCATGTGTTTGTTGGCTTGCTCCGTCGACTCCAAATACCCAATTAGTAAATGATCTTTGAGTTAAATCAAAAGCTTTATTCCACCAATCCATTGATTTGCCACTTCCATTAGTAGCTATTGTTACTACATGATTAGGGCATTGTTGTTTTCTTATTTCAAGTAATCTTAAAAAATTTTTATGATATATCGGATCACTAAGCTGACCACAAAAATTTAATCGCTTAAAAAATTTTATTATCTTATTATAAGCTTCATAAGATAGATCTTGAGAACTTTTTACTTTTGACTTAGCATTATCTCGCTGTCTCATACAAAAAGGACACTGTAGTTTACATCTAAATGTAGTATCAATGTTGACATTAGCAGAAGTTCTTTGAGCTGTAATATAGTCACTGTAAAATTTATCGAAATTCATTGCCAGCTCCTTTAGGTAATGCTTTCGAACATTTTGTCTTACATCTTTCTGGAGCGTCGTATGGAGCTTCTAACAGAACTCTGTGAAAATGTTTCCACTCTTCTGAATTTACTATATCGTCTATAGTATCATTATTTTCAATTTTTAAATGTTCTCTTCTCATGTAAGTTATGCCATTTATTTCATTATCTCTATCAGTCATGTCTAGCCAACAACACGGAAGTAAAAAATCATCAGCAGAAACTGCTAGTCCTTTAACACTATTGTTTTTTATAGTATCACCATCTTCATTTTTCCAATAAGGATGGCACCTTGGGTATAACTTTTTCATGATACTATATATAAATAGCTTATAAATAGTATTACGATAAGAGTTTAAGATCGTATAAATAGATTAAAGAATCGTATGGAATTTGTTTAATGGCACAGTTCGAAGAAATCACTATAGATCAAGGGGCGGATGCGACTATCCAACTCGAATTAATTAACCAAGATGGATCGGCTAAAAATTTAGTTAACCACGCAATAGCAGCTAAATTAAAAAAAAATTATAGTGATAGTAGCGGGGAAGCCACTGCTTTCACTACCGCAGTAACCGATGCTTCTTCTGGGCTGGCAAGTTTATCGTTAACAAATACTCAAACTGATTCTTTGAAAGCAGGTAGATACGTCTACGATGTCGAACTATCTTTTGTAGACAGCGGAGGTGCTACTATTATTGAAAGAGTTTTAGAGGGTAGAATTACAGTAACCCCATCAGTAACGAGGTAGAGATGGTAAAGGTTGGAGTTAGCGGCGTAACTGTTAAAAGTGTAAAGGCGGCCGGAGTAAGAACGGTAGTCAAAAGAGTTACGGTTGGTAAACCATTAAAGAATGTCTCATCCGGTGCTTTCAACATAGATAATCTAGGTGGAGTAAACACAACAACAAAAACAGATGGAGCCGCATTGATATTTAATACCACAACTGGTGATTTTGAAGCTACCACACAATTAGAAAAACAAACGGTTAATGGAGGCCACTTCTAATGGCATCAACAATAAGAATTAAAAGATCGGGTAGTAGCGGATCACCTTCCAGTCTAAGACAAGGTGAACTCGCGTATTCGTATTCTAGTGGAACCGGCGGTAATAGACTATACATTGGTACTGGAACTGAAGATTCTACTGGAGCGGCAGCCTCGATAGATCAAATTGGCGGTAAATATTTTACCGACTTACTTGATCATACCCCAGGGACACTAACTGCATCGAGTGGTATTATCACGGATGCATCTAGTAAAATTGATAATCTTAAAGTCGACAATCTCGACCTTAATGGAAACACACTAAGTACTACGAATACTAATGGCGACCTCATACTTGATCCTAACGGAGCTGGTAAAGTTGATGTCAACACCTCCATTATTTCAAACGTCACAGATCCTGCAAGTGCTCAAGACGCCGCCACTAAAAATTACGTAGATACTAACTTAAATAACAAGACATTAGATCTCGCATCAGATTCTGGTACAACACATTCTCTTAGTCTTTTAAACTCTGACCTGACTCTTACAGGTGGAGCTGGAATAGACACATTTGTCAATAGACATGCTATAAGAATTAATATAACAGAAACTGGAGTAACAGCTGGAAGTTATGGTTCAGCCACTCAGATCCCAACATTTACAGTCAATGGTAGAGGTCAACTTACAGCAGCTGGTGTAGCGAACGTAGCCACACAGTTAGCTATCACTGGCGATGCTGGTGGAGTAGATTCAGTTGACTTACTGACAGATACACTTACGTTCCAAGGTGGTACTAATATAAACACCGTTATCGCCGATAACAGAGTAGTAACACACTTAGACTCAAACGTAACTGGATTATCTTCTTTAACAGTCGATAACTTAAAGTTAGATGGTAACACATTAAGTACCACTGACAGTTCTGGATTCTTATATATTAATCCATTTCCTGTTGGAGACTCCGGTGAAGTTGTAATCCTTGGTAACTTAAAAGTTGAAGGTACAACAACCACAGTTAATTCAACAACCGTTTCAATAAACGATAAGAACTTAGTACTAGCTGATTCAGCAGCAGACTCCGCTGAAGCTAATGACGCTGGTATTACGATAAATGGTCCACCAATAAAGCCGACTATCTTATATAAGTCGACAACAGATACTTGGGAACTTAGCAAGAAATTTACTACACCATCTGCATCAGTTCCTAACCTTATCGATAATTATAACACGGATCATCTAGGTGAAGGTTCTACAAATCTATACTTTACTAATGAAAGAGTAGACGATCGATTAAACAACCTCTTACTAGCAGGTGAAGGAATCGATCTTACATATGATGATGCTGGAAACAGTCTAACAATTGCTGGAGAACTTGCTTCATTAACTAACCCAGGTGTTGCTTCATTTGGTGGTTACGCTGATGGAGATTCTGCTGGTGCAACTGGAACTTTAAGACAGTTCCAAGTTTCAGCTGCTGGTAATGTTTGGATTGCGGCCATTGACGGAGGCACATACTAATATTTGATGCCTGAGTTATTACTCGTATGGCGTCCTTTTTTAAGGGTTGACGATGACGTCTATTAAACTAAAGAAGTCTTCCGTTGCTGGGAAGATTCCTACCGATTCAGATCTCGCGCACGGCGAACTTGCCATCAACTTCCAAGATGGTAAGCTTTTCTACAAAGATGCTTCAAATAATGTCAAAGCGTTTATGGATTCAGCTGCTGTTGATTCTTTAATCACTACCAGACAAGGGTTAGACTCTGCCGGAGTTAAGTCCGTTCATTTTGCTGATAACGAATCACTTAAGTTTGGTAATGACAGTGATTTTACGATTACTCACACGCCTAATAGAACCGTACTACATGATGCAGGTACTGGGGAAATTATGGTTCGTACAAATCAGTTTAGAATTAGAAACCCTGGCAACACTGAAACACTTGCTAAGTTCGTACAAGATGGAGCGTCAGAACTTTATCATAATAATTCAAAAAAAATAGAGACAAAAACAACTGGTGCTACAATTACCGGTCATTTAAATGCTGATTCTGCTACTATTAATGGCCCAGTAACTATATCAACTACAGAAGATGGTGGTCCAGTATTAAACTTAATATCTAATGATCATAGTGATGCCACTGATTTTCATAAAGAAGGTATTATTAATTTTATAGCAGATAATGATGCTGATTCACAGGTCACCTTTGCTGCAATTGAAATGCGACCCGCTGATATCACTGCCGGCACTGAAGATGGCAGAATTAATATTCTTACACAAGAAGGTGGAGCTGGTTTAACTACATCTTTAATGTTTGCAAGTTCAAAATTAATTTTAAATCATGATAACCATGAAATTGTATGGAATAATACAAAGGGAACTAGTCATGAGGTAGCTTTAACAGTTTCCACGCCTTCGGCAAGTAGAACTATAACACTTCCTGATGCTTCAGGTACAATTGCTCTAACAAGTGATATCATACCCGGTATTGATTCAAATGGTGTAACTACATTAATAGATTCTGACTATGTACTTAGTAGATCTGGAATATCCATACCGGTATTAAGTGAAGATTCAAGCTTAGCGTTTGATCAAAGACTATCTTTCCAAGCTCAAACTTCAACAGATGGAGTCTTAGAAGTACAACCAAGGATGTCAGTACTGGATTCTGCTGGTACAGAAACTCTAGTTAACGTCAATTTTACAGGAGGAGGTGGAATTGATTCAGCTGCTACCGTAGCGATCATTAACGATAGATTTACTACCGATGTTACTTTTGGTGGAGACGTTACGTTTGATTCAGCTGGTGCTCTATTTTTTGACAAATCTTTTAAAGTACTTAAATTTGGTGATAACTATCAAGCACAGTTTGGTGATAGTGCTGACTTAAAAATATATCATGATGGTAGTAGCTCAATTATAGAAGATGCTGGAACTGGAATGCTTGATGTTAAAGCATCATATTTTAGAGTTACTAATGCCAATGGTTCAAAAATAGCCGCACAATTTTCAGACTTCACTGGTCCAGCTGGTGGTGCACAATTATTTTTTGATGGTACAAAAAGATTTGAAACTAAAGATTCTGGTGTAAATGTAATTGGTCAAATTACTGCTGATTCTGCTACTATCAGTGGTCCTGCTACTATTAGTGATGATCTTACGCTTGATTCTGCTGGTGCTGTATTCTTTGACAAATCAGACAAAGCAATTAAAATTGGAAGAACACATAAATTAATATTAGGTAGTAGTACTACAAATAATAATCTTGAAATTTATAATGATTCAAGTAATGTCTTATTACATCAGCGCGGATTTGGTGAGTTTAGAATAAGATCAAATACTTTTAAAGTTAAAAATAAATTTGGAACAGAAGATTTAATTACTGCACAAAATGGTGGTGCAGTAGAGCTTTATCATAATAATAACAAAAAGATTGAAACCACTGATTCCGGTGTAAATGTAACTGGTAATTTATTAACTGATTCAGCAACAATCAGAGGTGGTGTCTTAGACATAAAAAATACCGGTACACAATCTGAAGTAAGATTATTTTGTGAAGACGCCAATCAACATTATGTGGCAGTAAGAGCACCAGCTCATAGTACATTTAGTGGAAACGTAGTGTTAACACTTCCATCAGCTGATGGTACTATAATATCAACATCTAATTCAAACGCACCTAGCACAACAACTTCTGCTGCAGATGCCGACTTCGTCTTAATTGATGATGGCGGCACTATGAAAAAAATTACACCTGCTAATTT
>PCAT01000107.1 GCA_002730655.1 Balneola sp. | reverse complement strand
ACCCCTCGCACTCCGTCGCTCGGGGGCGGAACCCTGACGGGGGACGAAACCCCGTCCCGAACCCCTCCTAGACTAATCTATCAATCCGTCGCTCGGGGGCGGAACCCTGACGGGGGCGGAACCCCGTAGCTTAGCGCAAGTAAGCAGCCAAGAATGCGGCCATCGCATAACCATCATAAGCATACCAGTTCTCATGACTGAACTCCATACGCAAAATATAATTCATCGCCAGCCAAAGCAGACCACCGGCGGCGACCATACGCACAGCACGGTCTTTTCCCATAATAAGGTGCAAAAACAACAATGCGGCCAAGCCATCGGCAACATAGTAGCTCATCTCGCCATTACCGATCAAGTTGATGAGTGGGATGCGGTCAGCGATGCGGTGGAATACAAACCGGGCATACATAACGACAACAACCAAGGCAACAAGGTGCCACATATCGAGTCCAAGGGAACGCTTAAGAACTCTGTCCATTACAGTTAGTTATAGAAACTCGCAAGATAAAATTTGAAAAAGAGTCGTAATACCTAGAGTCCGACAATATCACGAAATACCTTTTTCATAAAAGCAATTGGACAAATATCGTCCAAGTAAGACCGCTTACAAGCATTGCTCATTTCTTTCCACTTGTTATGGGAAACCGAAGCAACATCACAATCCACTATATAGTGAACACCGTTTTCCAGTGAAGGTAACTCGGAAGAACCAGACACAATTAAAGGTCTCCCACATGCCATAGACTCTGCAACGATGTGCCCAACATATCCAGAACCATTGTCACAAACAGAAGTTATATCCACAAATTTGCTTTTGGTAATTGATGACAAATGGGATATGTAATCATCATCACTGTTTAAATACTCATCTCCAGAGAACTTATAAACAATATCATCAGCAGCAATATCATCAGCAGCAATATCATCAGCAGCAATAAACTTCTCTAGCAAATTGGTTTTGAGAGGGACGTAGGTATTATAGTCTGTGTTTAACTTGGCTTTACTACAGGCAGAACTGACAGATGAGCTCCCCAACTGATTTATAAGTGCAACGTGTTGTTTACCTATAAGGTCAGGTGTAAGATACTCCATACGTGGATAACATAACATCGGGACATTGTCTAATGAGAAATGAAGCGAACTGCCTCCAGTCATTTTGAACCAAGCACAAGATTTTGCAATAAAGCAAGACCAGTTCTTCATTGCAGAGAACCATTCATCTTGGCTACGGTCCCATATTCCGATAGACTGGAAACGTAAGTCGGGAATGTAAATAGGAAATGGTCCCGCTTCATGAAGCCTAAATAACGGAAATACATCGGGTAACATTTCTATGAGAGCTTTCGCAAAAATAGTGTTAAGAGACACTAGCCTCTCGTCGGAACGGTTATTCCGTAGGATAAAGCCAGAAAGTTCAGATTCTTCATTAACTAATGATAGTTTCTCAATTTCCTCAAAGTCTACGATGTTACGTTTCTGGTAGAATCGCTTACGGAGTGTCAGATTCTTCAAGTCAATATCATTAACATTTAGTGGAGTGTTAGCTGCGCCAAAGAAGTCTTCAGTGCAAAGGATATTTCCGGACATCACACAGGTGTTTTCGCTATCATTGTAGTGACGTTCAATGAATACGTTTGGAGCCATCTTAATCTCAATCATGTAATCCTTGATAGTCAACGGTTCCACTTTGACAGTATCGCTATCCTCACCATCCTTACCAACCTCACCATCCTCACCATCCTTATCATCCTCACCATCCTTATCATCCTTACCAACCTCACCATCCTTATCGTCACTTGGCTGTTTTTCCTTCCAATTTTCATATTCTATATGGCGTTCCTCTAAACTCACACGAATATCAGTAAGAATAGACTTGTATTTGGCAAACTCTGTCATTGAAGAGCAGTAAAATATTTCATCGGTTATTAAGAAACCGTAATGCTCATGAGGAACAATATGGTTCTTCTTGACAAACCCAATACCGTTAATAAATTGGCTAGTATCTATGTTTCTAAACAACAACACACCCTCATTCACATAAATAACCTCTTTATACTCACTAATACAGAACTCTATGGTGTCAATCCACTGGGATACCATCTTGTGAAATAGCATATCATCAAGTTTGCGAAATACGATATTAAGATTAGGTAAAACAGGTAAACTCTCAATAGCAGCTCTTCCTGAGTCGGTGACTGCAACAACACATGTATCCCCAGGCTTAATCCTAGCAAGGAGGAACATACATCCAGTCAATTTGTGAAGAGTCGTAGCATCTCGCTGAATAACACAGAAGACCATTGGAAACTAACTATTTTACAATTAGAGACAAATTATTTGCAGGATATATACGAACAGTGTTTGTTATCATCTATATTAACTTAAATAATGCCAACAAGATGGAGAAGCACAATATTACCAATAACTACGTCTGTCGCAAAGCCTGTAACCGAGGTTAGTAAACCTGTAGAGACAACTGCTGTAGATGCTGTAGTAATTGGTAGTGAAAGTACAGGAACAAATTTGAATATGGATAAAGTTAAAGAGATAGTGTCATCAGCCATAAAATACTCAGCTGCCAAAATAAGTGCTGAAATCCTTTACAATACTGAGTCGCAACAAGGAGAAATTGCCGATGAAAAAATCAAAGATGAAGCTAGCAGTACACTATCACCCTTTGCAGTAACAACGCTATCTAGCGGTGACAACAGCAATCTTAAGCTCGTTGGAATTTCGCCATATGAGCCATTAACAATCCGCGAAATGGCCCGTAGAAATCCAGATGTTATAACTAGTACTTTGCTGTCCACACAGATACTAGTTACGTCAACTCTAGACACTCGTGACTATGGCATACCTATAGAAACTGTAAAAGCTTTTAGCGATAGTTTGGTAAATCCGTTTATAAATAGCAATCCTCTTCTAGCAGGTTCTGCTGTCGCAATTAACAATATGATTAAGCGTATAGAGACAATATTAAATAGCAACCGTCACGTCAGTAGTGAAGTGCTCACCACATTTAAGTCATACCTTTTGGTGGTAAGAGAAGGAAAACGCAACTATATTGACTACAAGATTGAACATACGAAAGCAGAAGAGATGAGAATACAGAATGACAAAATGGCATACAAGATAGCGTGTCTTGAGCAAATCGTTGGCTTCCTGACAGGTGACGAATCACGATTCTCAGGAAACATGAGCATCAAAACAGTTAAGCCAAAACGTGCAATTTACGCCACTGCTATTATTGATTTAGTTGGTGCTTGGTATCACGTTCTTTTTGGAAATCGTCCTAAAGATAGGAAAACTATGTTGTCTCTTCGCGACTTTGTTTCTACACTTGGGTCTGAGATAGACGCTAGAGAACAATTGTATGGTATCCTTGATGACATTTATAAGAACATAGATGAAGACACAGAAAACACTATTGACGTGAAGTTGGAAGAGAATCCATATTACAAGATGTTGTTTCACACGAATCCAGACCCCGAGGGAAATACTGCTATAGACCCTGATATAATCAACATAGCACAAGATAACATAAGAGACGTCCAAACATCAATAGAGTGTTTATGTGGTAAATGTGAATCGTGTCTGGCAAAAAGCGTGATAAAACCTTATGGGGTGGTCAGCGGTGGAGAGTTTGAAGGTGCAATTATGTTGGTGGGTTCAACAAATATCAAACCAAAACAACTTCATGGAGTGAGTTCTAAAAATCTGATTGGCAGAACAACAAGGAAAAGATGTACCCGAAGCCATATAACTTTTAAGGAAAACGAATAAAACATTCACATCACAAAGTTGAGAAGAAATATATCTCAATATATTCTATATACGTATGGCAAACACGTATTTTAAGTTTCCTGGCACTTGTACTGTCAGCTATAATGCACTTACTGGAATAGATGATTCGTCTGTCCGTGCTCAAGTCCCTGCTAACGTTGCAACCATCTACAGCAAGGGTTTGATGCGTAACGATGTAGCAGAAACCCAATCTGATGTCCATTTCTATATCAAGTTTACTTTTGCTAACATCAACGATACTGTTGGATACTTTATGAGTCCCGACCCAGCACTGGAAGGAAGTGATGATACCTGGACAATGAAGGGTTTCACTATCAACATGAAGGCAGGAGACCGCAACAAGGGTATTGTCCAGGTGGATAATGAGGCAGCCCAGAATGAGGGAGACGTTTCCTACCATCTTCCAACCACCAACTATGCAGGAGAACAGTTTAGCAATGTAACTGCAAACTCTGTTACTGATTACCTTGTCCAGGTTCTTTCTCTTAACTACGAACTCCAAGAAATCAATGTACAGTTCAGCTGGTACTACGTGAACTCTGTAGGTGCTGCAAGTCAGACGCAATACGCCACATCTGCGGTCGCAGGCACAACAGGTACCATCGACAAGAAATTCCAAGTTATTATGTCTCTGTCTGCAACCACAGCAGGTTTTATCAACCCTGCTACTCTTTCTGTAGAGTTCAGAGCAGAAGATAGCAGCTTCCAAGATATAGTATTTGCAACGGAAGATGACATCAATCTTGTCCAAGCAGTGCAGCTCGAGTATGAATCTTTTGGCATTCTTGCTGTGTCACCAGACACGATAGACGATAAGCTGACTTACACAGTCAACGCAGAACTTCTTAACACTAAGGCAGAAATCAAGGCAAAGCTTGATGCAATTAAAGCCATGTACTCCAACCTGGACCTTATCCAGACATGGACCATTCGCTTTGAGCCTCAGCTCAGGAATGTTGTTAACGCTAACCAGAACCAGATTTCCAAGTTGGCCCGCCACAAGAACTGGGACCCTACCGCCGGAGGCTTCTTCAACAACATCACCCTTGTAGCAGCAACCCCTATGGCATTGGAGTACAATCTCAAGAATATGAATGGTGTAGAGTCTTCTTTCGCAAGTGGAAACGTCTACGGTATGGTTGTTAAGGCTTAAGTGTAACAGCAGCTAAAGCGTATTAAATAAACATCAAAAATGTCATTTGATTATAATAGCTCAAATGACATCAATATACGATGTTCTCCTGAATAACGATGGGACGCCAGTTCAATACAACACAACAGTGAAAATGAGCGAATCATCAAAAATAACAACATTCACCGTAGAGGCATCACCACCTTTCATTGACATATCACCTTCTTCAGTAAACATAGTTGGAAATGAATGTATTATTGAATACACATTCACAGGAAATGACCTATTATTTCAAGATGAAGGACTTCATCAAATTCCAATAACAGTCAGTTTAACTGACCAAAACAACTCTACTGAGGTGACTAATATAACTATTCGCATCTACAAATTAGACTCAATACAAAAGAATGATGTCCAATACTTTATAAAACTTAAGGCAAATGTCAACAACTTGGTGTATCAAGGCTCAAATGGTTATCTAGGAACACGCGGAAGCACAATAAGTAAAGATGTAGCAATGAATTCAGTGGAATACTATCTTCCAAGCACTACAACAACTTTCTTAGTGCATAGGATGTTCGGTTACAAACTGTTTATAGACATATCAACACAATCCAATGGTTCAATCAATGCAAATGCACACTTTAGCGGTTATAACATTACGGCCACCAAAGTAGACAACATAGACTCTTATGACGCTATAACGTTTGATCCAACTTACGACTTTGCAGAAGACGACCAAGCGAACACTGCCAGTGATGGACCATTAACCGCAACACTCACACCGGAACTAGCAAAAGAATACTATAAGGACAAGCTGGACGCAATAGAGTCAATATATAGTGGTCATTTGATAGACAACTGGACGATCACATTGCTTGGTTCAGAGCCAACATCGTCGTCTCTATTACAAATGATAGCGGCTTCTAGTCCTACACCACGTGACCCAGCTCACTTCTTTGCTGAGGGGGAAACCGTTGCACTTCCAGTGGCTCATGACCTTGAGTTATCAATGACAGATATAGATGGTAATACAGTGACAATCATACCTCTGACAAAGATGCACGCAATCATCACACAAGACTCAAATGGATATGACATCATACCTCAATAAAACTACTAAAAGGGAACGAATCGTAACTGAATGCTATTAATACAACAGCGAGTCAAGTCAAAACATAAAACATTTTATCATATAGTAGACGAGTGATAAAATGAACACTGATATCAACTCATACACTGAAAAAGAAATTGTGAGCCTTTTAAAGCTAAACGATGTTGAGTCACAAAATGAAGAGACCGTGAGGAAACGTGTGAGACAGATAATTTCAGATATAAAAGCTCAAACTCCCAGGAGTATCAAAAATTCAACAGAAATAGAAGAACTAATAACATTCTTCAAAAAGTGCTACATCAACTTATCAGTATCAAAGAAGTTCAACATAACAGATGATATTCGTAGTGACCTAGACCTAAACGACATTTTGTCAGTTACAGAATCTATCCCAACACAGCGAGAAATAGAAACAGTGCCTAACGTAGGTACAATCCCCGAACCAATACCTCCACCATACGCTGTGCAAACATATTCATTGAAATATCCACTAGGAGTAGTCAATCCGGTCGCCCACGAGACAACATCACACCTTCTTATAATCAATAGTAAGTTTCGCGTCAACACCAACTCTGCTTCCTACAACCGCAGTCAGAGCGAGCTTATCCGTTCTCGTGCATTACAGTCATCGTCGTCAGATTATAACAAATCCTATGCAGCCGGAGGCACTAGAAAGTATAAAACTACAAGTCTATGCCCAGTAACAAAACCTGGAGATTCGGGGACGGTGTCAGACTTTATGATAGAGTTAGCATCACCATATAGGGATGCAATCACTATGAAAGTGTCATCATTTACATTTGACAACTTCTACTATCCAATATCCCAATACACAGGCACAAACATTTTCAAAATCACGAGTTATGACTATGACCCGTCATCATCGGACCCACGGTCAACCATAGCAAACCAGCATATTGAAATAGTAACTTTGCCTGACGGTGGATACGATGTCAACGACATTATAACGTCAATAACTAATATATTTAACCTTT
>PCAT01000085.1 GCA_002730655.1 Balneola sp. | reverse complement strand
GTAAAATGCCTTATTTCATTATCAAAGTCAGGGTTGCTGAAATCAAAAAAATCATATCGATAGGGTTTTGAAAACATAATCCCATAGTTCCGAGCGAAATTATAATACTCGTCTTCTTTCGATTGAGCTTTCGCATTTGGGTTAATGACTTCTAGTTTCGTGTATAACTCTCGAATGGCCTCTTCATTATCACCCAAGTGACAGGGCAGGAGTTTAAGGTAATTTGTGAAGAATTCGTCAGGAAACAACTTAACACACCCAAAATCAATAATTCCCAACCGACCATCATAGGTAAATAAAAAGTTTCCGGGATGGGTATCAGCATGAACATATCCTCCAATCCGTAATTCTTCATGAAAGAATTCCCAAATTAGTTGTCCGAAATGGTTACGCTCATCTTGAGAAGGTTCTTCCTTTAAAAAATCACCTAAATGACGCCCTTCAAGAAAACTCATACACAAAATTCGTTCTGTTGAGTACTCCTGTATCCAATCAGGAATAAGGAAATGCTCACTCCCAAAACGCTCTTTGAAGGCCTTGATTTGTGCTCCCTCATGTAGGTAATCGGTTTCAATAAGAAGAGTTGAACGAATCTCATCAAAATAAGGGTCAACATCCTGACCTTTTTTGATAATTCTGCGAGCTAAAGATTTCGCAACGATCATATCCGAATCAATGGTTTCTCGAACATTTGGATATTGAATTTTGATGGCTACTTTTCTGCCGTCTTTGAGCACGGCTTTATGCACTTGTCCGATAGAGGCGGCAGCAAAGGCATCAGCTTCAAAATGCGCAAAAATCTGCTCAGGATACTCACCCAATTCTCGTTTTATAATGGCTCGCACTAATGCCTTGTTAATGGGAGGGACACTGTATTGAGCTTGGGTCATCACCTCAGCAAATTCTTCAGGCAAAAAGCCTTGATCCATGCTCATACCTTGAGCAATTTTGAGTGCTGTACCTCTTAGTTTGGTAAACTCTTTAAATACCTCACGTGCATTTTCAGAATGGAACTCTTTTGCACTCTTTTCTTTGCCCATTATTCTCTTTTTGAGATAGCGCTGAGCGTAATTACTGCCTACTTTCAGCCCAGTTTTAGCTATAATTCGACCACGTTCAAATTTGGATGATGGAAAATCGCTCATAACTTATGCTTAAAGGTAGTGTTTAAGGTCGAATATAAATATTTAGTGAAGTCAAGGCCTTTATCGATTAATTCACTATATAAAACGTCTTCAAACAGACTACAGGCTTTATCAACCAATCCAATTGTTCGTTCTTTACTGGCTGATGTATCACGTATCCAAAATTCTATCAGTGCAATAAATTGTGTGGTCATCCAACGGTAAAACAGTGGACGAGTGACCAAGCCCGCCGTGATAGATAAATTACCGTCGCGAGTTAAAAAGTCTTTATAAACCGCAGAAACTTCATCAGAAAAGTCACTTTTTACTCCCTTGCATGCCACTAAACGAGTGAATGTATCTTTAACAAAAAGTTTGTGGTCTGAAAACATCTCTAGCATGGTATAAATGAAGTTTCCTAATTTTTCACTAATCACTAGACGATGAAAGTCATCAATTTCGTCGATCATTGCCCAATATTGAAAAACCATCGAAGGATATGCATATGCGAGTAGAGCATCTTTAGTTGGGAAAAGTTCAAATATCTGTGATGCATTCATTTCACTGGAGTTAATCAGATCGCGCATACTTAGTCTACCTTTTTTCTGGTACAACTCGGCGGCCAATAAACTTAATTCAATTTTGGACGTAATTTGATCCATATTTTTTTTTTCCATATCCGCTCTAAGTAAATATTTTTTTGAACAGGTGTATAACTACCAGCGTGAATGATTATCGGAGTTGTTTAGTTAAAATATACTTGACACTTGTGTACTTTGTATATAAAAATAGGAAACAGTTGCAATGTTCGCTTCGTTCAAGCATTCGATTAAATTTCAGGAAAAATCTAACCATTCAATGAGTTCACTGATTTATGAAAAAAGATCATCGACGTGACGCCTTATTTTTGACTCTATCAGGGATCTTTTTGACCTCTCTTGTATTAGGTAATGTCATTGGAACTACCAAATTCGTAACAATTTTTAGCCTAGAATTACCTTCCTGGTTGGAAGCTTTAACACCTGAACTTATTAGGAACGGTAGTATCTACACTATGAGTGTACCGGCAGGGGTAGTTGCTTATCCATTTACTTTTCTTGCAACTGATTTAATCAGTGAACTTTTTGGACGTAAACGAGCTCAAATGTTGGTTTGGGTCGGTTTTGGAATGAACGTTTTTATGCTGTTACTCATGAGCATAAATCACTGGCTACCCAATTCTGTCGGAGTCAGTGGAGGGCTAGATTTATTTGAAGGAGTATATCAATTCATGGTCGGTAATACCATAGCTTCCATGATTGCTTATTTAATTGCCCAAAGTGTAGATGTCCGATTGTACCATTTTTGGAAGCGTTTAACAAAAGGTAAACATCTTTGGCTTAGGAATAATGCTTCAACAACGGTTAGTCAGCTAGTAGATTCAACAGCTATCATCACCATTTTATACATAGCGGGTAATCTAGATGATGCTATTGATGATGCGGGTGCTGTCATTATACTTATCCTCAATTCATACTTATTTAAGTTCTTTTTTGCTTTATTTGATACTCCACTTATGTATTTAGGTGTACGTTTGCTAAAGAATTATGATGAAGATAGAATTGAATAGTTAAGAATGAACTCACTATTCCTTATATGCCAAGTATTTTTCAGAAAAAAATCGGAAATAAATTTGGCATAGTACTCTTCTTCTTTTACGATATATATCATAGAAATTGTATGGTAGAAGCCCAACTGAATCCGTACATTTAATCATGTTTGTTCAATTAAATCAAAGAAAAGAAATACCATCAGGTAAATATTTAATTCAGAGAATATTGAATCTCACTCATCTACCTATTGCGTGTGTAATTCTTTGCTGGGTTTTATCATTGAGTTTGAAATCCACAAATGCACAAGTAATTGATGAGTGGCGGGTTTATTCCTCCTTTTCCACTGTCAATGATATTATTGTGACTGATCAAAATTATAGATTCGTTGCAACTCAGGGAGGGCTGGTTATTACAAATTCAGTAGGAATTAGTAGTACATTAACAACTATGGATGGTCTTCATCGTCTAGATATTCAAAAGCTAGCCTATCATTCGCCATCAAAGCAGTTATTTTTAGGGTATATGGATGGCGCAATTGATGTGTATAACATAGAATATTCATCTATAAAAACCATTACGGATTTACTTAGAGTTGATCAGTACCCATCAAAATTTGTTCGTGATTTTGTTATTTATAATGACATTCTATTTGTAGCTACAGATTTTGGTATTATTGAGTTTAATATAGATGACTTATACGTGCAGCAAAGCTATATAGGACTAGGTAATCTTGATCGTGGTACACCAATTTATGCTTTAGATATTTTTGATGACGAGTTAATAGCTGCTACATCGCAAGGAGTCGTCAGGGCTAATTTGAATGATAATTTGCTACTTAGTGAATCTTGGATCGTATTTACTACGGTCGATGGTCTCCCTTCTAATTTTATACAAGATGTTTGTTTTTTTAATAGTGGGGCATATGCTGTTGTACAGGAGTCACTATATTACTTCAATGGTGTTGTTTGGCTTAAAGAAGAAGGAGTAAACTATCTTCAATCATTAGATGTCGTACACCAGCGAGACGGCCAAGATCTTATGTTGATTTTTAATAACAGAATAATGCGTCGATCAACATATACATCTACCAAGATTTATAGGGTCGAAAACGTTCGGGGTATTCGTACTAGTACTATGCTATATGATCAATTGCTGATGGGGACGACTGATTTGGGTTTATTGGTATTTACTAGCCCATCAGATTGGGATCAATTTATACCCGTTGGGCCCTATACTAATTTTTTTACTGGGTTGGATTGGTCTGATGGGCGCTTATTTTCTGCGTCCTCTAATAATGTTACAGGTAACAGAATCATTGACCGATCTAAAGGTTATTCTTTTTTTCAGGATAGTTCCTGGATAAGCTTTAACGCTCAAAATACTGAATTGTTAGATCAAGAGAACTTCAAACAAGCCTTTACAACAGCCCACAATAGTTCTCATTATTTTGTTGGATCTTGGGGAAGTGGAGTAGTTAAGCACAACAAAACAACCAATGCGATACAAATATATAATGCATATAACAGTACTATCCGGGGTTGGGAAGCTGATAATCCGGAGTATACGGTAATTTCTGGTTTATCTGCAGATAGTAAAGATCAGGTTTGGCTGGTTAGCCGGTATGGATCCGAACCCTTGTATGTCTATGAACCAAATCAAGATACTTGGTTAGCTCATGCAAAAAATTACGCAGTGAATACACTTGATGAATATGTTAATTTATTCATTGACTCTAACGATTATAAGTGGATTTCCCTTCAAAGTTCAACTGGTGATGGAACGGGTCTATTAATACTTGATACCAATGATCCAACTGATCTTCAAGATGATCAAGGAGTTAAACTGACTACATCTACAAGTAATGGTAATTTACCGGATAACAAAGTTAATGCCTTTTTGGAAGACAAGAATGGGGAAGTGTGGATTGGTACGGCTAGGGGGATTGCTCGCTTTCTTTTCCCTCGGTTTATTATAGACAGTCAACGGTCATCTGAACGTCAATCTCAGTGGTTATTAAATGAAGATACCTCGGCTTTCTCGAGGTATTTATTACGTGATATTAATGTTAGTGCTATGGCAGTCAATGGCGCTAATCAGAAATGGATTGGTAGTATTAATCAAGGATTATGGTTATTAAATGAGGAAGGGACTACAATTCTTGAGCGTTATACTGAAGAGAATAGTCCATTAATTTCAAATAATATTTTGTCCATTGCTATAAATGAAGAATCAGGCGAAGTATTTGTAGCAACCGATAGGGGATTAGTAAGTTTTATTGATATAGCACAATCTCCAAAAGCTAAAATGGGATCATTAAAGGTCTATCCTAATCCCTTTTTATATGATCAACATGAGCGAATCATAATTGAAAATTTAAGCCAATCTACACGAATACGAGTACTTAACTCGGGCGGGAATGTAGTTCATGAATTGCAAGCTAGTGGCGGTCGTGCGCAATGGGACGGGTATAACTCAAATGGTCAAAAATTTAGTAGTGGGGTTTATTTTTTAGTGGCCTGGGATGTCAGCGAAGGTGAACGTGGAGTTGGTAAAGTAGTTATTATACAATGATATGAAACAAGAATCGCCGACAGATATTTCAAGTTTAAAAGAATCAGCGGATTCATTAATACGGGAAGATGCATCTAAGCATTTGGATCTAAGTGTGGTAATTATCCATTACCAGACCCCAGAATTGCTCAAAAAAGCAGTTGAATCATTTAACCATTTTTACCCCTTAATCCCTTTATTTGTAGTGGATAATGGATCAGACATGGACATTGTAAATCAGGTCCAGGAATGGCTTGGTTTACAATTGAACACTCAATGGATTCCTCTACCGAATAATATATTTCATGGGCCAGCCATGGACTTTGCAGCACGAAAGATAGTAAAATCGAAGTATGTTTTTTTTCTAGATAGTGATACAGTAACAAAAGAAGGTGGTTTTTTAGAAAGTGTAGTAGAGCTTTTGGAATCTGATGAGAAAAATTATGCTGTAGGAATGCTTAATAGGGTGAATAAACGAGGATTCAGCACTAAAAAATCAACAGGTCAAATTATTTTGCAAACACCTTACATGGTAGTAAATAGGGCACTTTATCTTCAGTTCTCTCCTTTTGTACACCATGGACAACCTACTCTTCAAAATTTCAGAGAAGCCTGTTTGAATGGATTTCGGTTAGTAGATTATCCGATGAATAACAGCATTCACCACCTCTGGCGTGGTACAGCTAGAAAGACTGGATATGGCTTGGGTTGGCGGGCAAAGCTTGAGTACCTACTCAATAAGATTGGGGTCTAATGGCTAAAAAGATTGATATAAGCATAGTAATTGTAAATTATAAAGTTAAGGAATATGTCTCGAACTTACTGAGCTCTATTTACAAGGCAGCATGTCAATATAAGGTACAGATATTTGTGGTAGATAATGACTCTGGTGATGATTCGGTAGCTTATTTACGACAGCGGCATCCAGGCGTAATTTATATTGCAAACGAGGATAATTTTGGGTTTGGCAAGGCTAATAATCAGGCAATTAAAGAAGCTAAAGGAGAGTTTACTCTGATTATTAACCCAGATACCCTGGTCAGTGAGGATACGCTTACTGTACTTATTGAGCATATGAAACAAAATCCGGAATGTGGCGCTGCTGGTTGTAAAATTCTAAATCCTGACGGCAGCTTTGCGCCAGAATCTAAACGTTCGGTCCCTACTATTTGGGCGGCATTGACTAAGTTATTGGGTTTGCATTCCATATTTCCGAAATCGCGTTTATTTGGCCAGTATTATCTTACTTGGCTTTCGGAAAATCAACAGGCGGAAATCAATGTTTTATCTGGCTCGTTTATGTTCTGGAGAACAGAGCTGTTGCAACAAATGGGGGGCTTTGATGAACGTTTCTTTATGTATGGAGAGGATATTGATCTCTGTTACCGTATACAAGAGACCAGTTACCATATTGATTATGTTCCATTTACTTCCATTATTCACTATAAAGGAGAGAGTACAAAAAAGGGAGATTTACGCTATATTCAAATTTTCAACAAGGCCATGTATTTGTTCTTTGACAAGCATCATTCTTCTAGATATAGCGCTCTATTTAGAGCAGTAATTTTTTCGGCTATTTGGTTAAAGACTACTTTTTCATTCATATTCAGTCGTTTAAGAGTAATTTCACAAATTGCAGCCGATTTAGTTCTGTTAAATATCTCCATTATTTTAGGTTTCTTAATTCGGTTTCAATTCAGTGTTGAAATATTTAGTGATTTACAGTCTTTTCAGTTTCTTTGGATCAATCTTTTAGCATCTGGAATTTATCTATTAATTTGGGCACTTTTTGGTTTATATCAGCATAAAACTGACTCTATTTCCACTCCCCTAAAGGCTCTTTTATTTTCGTATTTAGGAGTGGCCGCTATTACATTTTTTGCACGAAATCTAGCCTTTTCCCGTCTGTCTTTACTAATTGGTTTTGGGGTTTCAGTGACGCTTATGATAGGTTTGAAGCTACTTCAGATAAATGCTAAACGGAATCAAATGTATGCCAAAGGGCAAATAAAGAAATCGAAAATACTTCTTATTGGCACTCATTTAGATGCCCGTGAACTTATACCTAAAATACATGCTAGACCAGATTGGAATGTTGAGGTACTAGGTTGGGTCCAGATAAATACTGATGATGAGGTGGGTCTTGAAATACAACAGGATATACTGAACCAGAAAGCAATACTAAACCCTCTTGGGTCATTAACTCAGTTAGAAGATTTAGTCAGAGCATATCATGCAGATCAGGTACTATTCTCGTTGAGTACTCTATCCTATAAAGAGATGCTTCGAGCTACTTCAAGGTTGCAAGGTCTATCAGTTCAGTGTAAGCTTATACCTGATAGTATGGACTTTATTTTAGGTAAATCAAAAGTAGATTATCTTGAGAGTTTACCTCTGGTTGAGATAGAACTTTCATTAAATAAGCCCATAAACCGCCTTGTCAAGCGAAGTTTTGATTTGGCTTTGGCTCTACCTAGTATTGCGCTACTCTGGCCATTAGCCCTTCTAGCAGAGATTAAACGGCCTAAAGGTCAACATTTTTTAAAGCCACTAGCTAAGTATAAGTGGCATAATCGAAGTTTATTTTTACTTGGTGTGCTGCATGGACATTATTCAT
>PCAT01000084.1 GCA_002730655.1 Balneola sp. | reverse complement strand
ATGGCGGCCATGAAAGAATTGCAGCCGCAAATGAAAGAATTACAAGAAAAATATAAGAGTGATCCCCAGAAGCAGCAGAAAGCTACTATGGATTTGTATCGCAAAAATAAAGTGAATCCATTGGGGGGTTGTCTACCCATGTTACTTCAGTTTCCTATCTTAATTACTCTATGGCTATTTTTTCAAAACTCTATTTTACTAAGGCAAGAATCTTTCCTTTGGGCTAATGACTTATCCGCGCCAGATTTTGTTATCAATTTACCTTTTGGCATCCCGTTTTTAGGAGATCAAATAGGTGGATTTGTAATATTAATGTCTCTTTCGATGGGGCTACAAAGTCGACTCACAGGGGGTGCTAGTGGCGGTAGTGCAGCAGGCGGTGCGATGGCTCAGCAGATGAAAATAATGCAGTATATACTTCCTATCATGATGCTATTCATATTTAACCGTTTTGCCTCTGGATTAAGCCTTTACTACCTCATTTTTAATGTTTTGTCGATTGTCCAACAATACTATATCAATCGAAGTACACATAAAGCGGCTCTAGCAAAGTCTTAATTACTTTTCTTTGGCATTACTCAGTTAAGGCTAAAGCCAAAAGAATACACAACATTGCACTGCATTAATCGAGGAATATATATTTGTTAAGCACTGCCTTATACCACTATCCAATCATTCGTTACTTAGCCAACGAGGTGGAATTATGGAACCCGATTCAAAAGCAATGGTTTAAAAATAGACCGGAAGAGCGTGTCCGACTTCGAGTAATTGAGTACTTCTTACAAGAGTGTCAAATTTCACCCAACAGAATTGGTCCAGAGTTTCAGGTTGATTTAGCTAATCAAAAGAAAGGGCGCATCGATCTAGTCTGTTTTGATACTAATTATCAGGCTCATTGCCTAGTAGAATGTAAGCAAGTAAATATTCCTTTAAATGAACAGGCAGCAAAGCAAATTGCTAAATACCACCAGAGCCTTCCTAGTCCCTATTTACTTATTACCAATGGAAAATTTGATGCCTGGTTTCGATGTACAACAAAAGGTTTTGAATATCTTGAATCAGTACCTGATGAATATCGATCAACCCGAGAGGTTAAACGTGATCTACAATATTGGATAGATCGTGGATTCTTATATCCTAAAATTCCTAAATCCCTGCATGAATTAGTATGTAATTTATGCTCACGCCTATACATAGATTTGCAATCCCCTCCTATTTACTTAGATTTTGAAAATATTCCAACGGAATTTGCATTAAAAAACTATTTTTTAATTACTAGTTTTGGGGATGATAAAACCCATACTCAGATTGCATTTGCGATGAATGGTAAAGGAAATACACAAAGTTTAGACGTTATTTTAAGCGAGTATGGAGTTAGTACAAAATTATTAAAGATTGATATACTGGCTTTATCTAGACACGAAAACGCACATGCCACCTTATACACGGAAATGGGAAAACGTCAGGTTAATATTTTTTCTATGTCACCATTGGATAACAAAGAATGGCTAAATAAACTAACCGAATACCTAGTAAAAGATTAATCAATCATGAAAGGGTTTACTGGTGAATAGGCTTGCTATTTTGGCTTCTATTTGAAAGAGATTTATTCCATTGAAGCCAACCAATTATGGCTAAAATAGTGAAAACAAAAAACTGCCCGCTAGTTAATAACAAATCTTTATAATAATACAGTGGAATGGAAAGTAGATCGGTTGCGATCCAAAACAACCAGTGTTCTACTTTTTTTTCGGCCATAAGCCACATTCCCACTATAGCCAGCGATGTAGTTAAGGAATCCCAGAGTGGTATTTCACTATCAGTGAACTTTTGAAGAATAACAAAAAGAATAACCCAAGAAAGTAGAAATAAAACGATTGACAAAAGCCATTCTATCCTACTATTATGAGTTATTTCTTTAGCTGAACCACTCTCTGAGGGCTGAAGCCAACGATACCAACCATATATACTCATAAGAACATAGTAGATATTGATGCCCATATCTGCATAAATCCCATAAACAAAGGATAAGTACACATAGATGCTGACACTAATTAATCCAATAGGATATACCCATATGCGCTCTTTCACTGAAAACCATACACTAGCTAAGCCAGTACTAACAGCCAATCCCTCAATACTGAATATATAATCAATCATACTTTTGTTTTTAGTATGCCAGTTAGGTTCAGTGTATGTATTGGAATCAAATAGTTAATTAGAATTTCATCCTTATGAATGCCTAGTAGCCCAGTGCCTCGAAAATCGACTACGCATACGTTTTTTTCTCTTTGAACAATTTCACCTATCCCGTAGAACTCTGGACTAGGGCCATAGTAAACTAAATCACCAAACTGTAGTTCATTCTTTGCACGCCGATGAAAAGGCATAATTACCGGCAATAAATCTAAGCGGTATGAAAGTTTTTTGTTATTATTCAGCGACATATCTATGTTTTTTTCGTATGTGAATCGCTCGATTCTCCTGTATATCATATGGCCATTCGATCTCTACCATCCACCAATTATCAGTTGAAAAAGACAGCGCAAGTTTAGGCCACTCTATAATGCAAATGCCACCATTGAAAAGATATTCTTCAAAGCCAATTTCTTGAAGCTCGCTTAGAGATTTCAACCGATATAAGTCAAAATGATAAAGAGGTATTTGCCCAAGATATTCATGCACCACCGCATAGGTTGGTGATTGTACGTACTCTTGTTTAACACCGAAATAAGAGGCCAATCCTTTGGTGAAATGTGTTTTTCCCACACCTAAACCTCCCTGAATAATCACCACATCATTTGATTGAAGCCTGCGAGCGAATTCTTTGGCTATGGCAATGGTCTGTTCTACCGATGATGAAAAAAAGTTATAATCTGAGCTACTATCCGTCATTTGATTTAGATTCTAAAAGTGCCACTGGTAAAATCATTTCTTCCATAGAAGCCCCCCCATGCTGAAAGGTATCCTTGTAGCGGTTTTGATATTTATGGTAATTGGTAGGATAGACAAAATAATAGTTTTCTTTTGCTATCAGATAATCTTTCACGTTTGCATACTCAGGTAATCCAAATTCTCGTGCTTCTTTAAATACAATAACTGAAGCTTCTTCTTCGGCATTTAAACTTCGCCCGTACTTATATCTCAATCCTGTTGCAGTTTCCTTGTCGCCATATACTTTGGTATCTCGAAGTGCTCGAACCGAGCCATGATCGGTCGTAATTATAAGATTAACCCCCTCATCAGATAGTTCTTTTAACATCTGAAACAGGGATGAATGTTGAAACCAAGCTTCTGTAATTGCTCTAAATGCTGCCTCATCAGGAGCTAACTCCTTAATAACATCCGAATCGGAACGGGAGTGGACCAAAGCATCCACAAAATTAAATACAAAAGCACTAAGAGGAGTCTGAGCATAATTTCTAATTTTTTGGGCTATATTACGCCCTTCTTGTGCATTTAATATTTTTTCGTATTTCGTTTTAATTCCAAGCCCTTTTCTTGAAAAATAAGAATTAAGCAACTCGTGCTCATACTTATTCCAAGATCGCTCATCCTGACCCTGCTTCCATAATGCTGGATACTGTTTTGAGATTTGTAGCGGGGTTAGACCAGAAAATATAGCATTTCGAGAATAGGGGGTAGCAGTAGGTAAAAGTGAGAAATAAAATTCGGTTTGAATATCATAATATTGGCTTAAATAACGCTCAAAAACTAACCATTGATCATAACGCATACAGTCAATAACAAAAAACATCACTCGCTTTCCTTGCTTTATCAAGGGTTCTACATAAGTAGAAAGTATTCCAGGTGATAGTAGAGGGGACTCATTTTCTCCTTGGTTTCGGTCAAAAGCATCTATTAGTTCATACTTTTTAATCCACTGCAAATAGTTCTGTTCCACCATTTTTCCAAACTCTCGATTGGCCGATTGAATTTGATCGTCCAAAACCTGCTTTAAGGTTTCATCTCCTTGACCCAAATCCATCATCCACTGGGTTAGTTTTTTATACACGTTAATCCAGTCTTGCCAGGTAGTTCGATGATGTAGTAAGGCATCCATTTCTGGGAATGAACGCAAATAACTTTGGGCCGATTTTTCATTTTCTAAACGACCTCTATCCAGTATTTTTTTTACCGTTAGAAGTATCTGTGATGGATTAACCGGTTTAATTAAATAGTCCGATATCTTTGCTCCAATGGCCTCTTCCATGATTGACTCTTCTTCACTTTTTGTAATCATAACTACAGGAACCAATGGGAACTTGGATTTAATTTGCTCCAGGGCTTGCAATCCCCCAATTCCTGGCATCTGTTCGTCTAGAAAGACTACATCAAATAGTTGCTCATCCATCATTGCTACCGCATCTCTACCATTGGTCACTGCTACGACTTCAAAGCCTTTTCTTTGTAAAAAAAGTATGTTGGATTGCAGTTGATCTATTTCGTCATCTGCCCATAATATACTTGGCATTGTATAGCGGATTAATGAATGGTTATTATGCTAAATAATATACTAAAACCCTAGAAGGCTATGCAGTCCAATAATTCGAAGTCAATAACATCCCTAATCATTCCATACCTAATTCAATATAGAGGTGTCTTTTTATTTTTCTCTATTGTTTTTTTGAAGCTTAATTTTTTATCCAACTAGCGCTATATTTAATCATGTCACCGTCAACTACAAAGATTAACCCTATCATAGAAAGTCATTGCTTTGACTATAATGGAACTAGCTTAGCTTGGGAACATATCAGCATTGTTCATTCCAACCGTTCAACTGCTGGTTCGTCTAATGGTTCACTGCATCCACTAATTATTTTACATGGTTGGGGTGCAAGTAAAAAAATAATGCGACCCCTTGGCCGAACTTTAGCATTGTATCATGATTGTTACGTAATTGATTTAGCAGGTTTTGGAGAATCTTCCAAACCCTCCGTCGCATGGAATATTGATGACTATGTCGAAAGTATAAAGGCTTGGATCGAACACATTGGACTAAACACATTCGATATTTTGGCCCATTCGTTTGGTGGTCGTATTACCTTAAAATTACTCACTCAGGCATGGTCCAAAGAACATGTAAAAAAAGTATTGATTACCGGTGGTGCTGGGATGAAGCCGCAGCGCAGCACAAAATTTTACGCCAAAAAATATACTGCTAAAAGCCTTAAAGTGCCCTTCAGGCTACTTCCTGAACCCTTCAAGTCTAGAGGTTTAAACTGGCTTCGAGCTACAACTATCTGGAAATCTTTAGGTTCTAGCGACTATGCTTCCTTAAACGGTGTTATGCGTGAAACTTTTGTTCTTTCAGTTGAGGAATATTTAGAACCTACTTTACCAAATATTTCTCATTCTGTACTCTTACTCTGGGGTAAAAACGACGATGCTACACCCCTATATCAAGCTAAAAGGATGGAAAAAGGTATTTCCGAAGCTGCTCTAGTCGTTATGGATGACTGCGGACATTATGCTTTTTTAGATAAGCCCAAACAATTCGTAGTTATTGCCGAAGCGTATCTAAAACCAACTGATCAGAAAGGCTAAAACTGAGCCCTAGCGCTGGAAACTGTTTTTATTATATCGTCCCCCTGCATGCATAGGCATAGGTGCAGGCTTAAATAGCGCTACTATATCGGAATCTTCTTCCAATATCATGACTTCATCAGGAACACTAGGCTCAATCATATTAGAAACACGATGAACAATGGTATCGCCAGTCATTAAGCATACGCCAACAAAATTAGTGGCTTTTATCGACTTTCCATTCCTTAGAATATAAATAAAACCTTTATTTTCTCAATGGCGCCATAATTTTTCTTCCACATAGGGAAACCGCTCAGCCAAATAGGTATAAAGTTCTTTTCCGTACCCGTCACTGCGCACCGTCGTATGATGAGTATAAGGATAAGACGATACCAAACGTACTTTACGCGAAACCGTCATATTTTATATAAACTTTTGCTTATTCATTGCTACTTATGCAACCTGAGAGTGGTATTCTAACCATTAAGAAAGGAATCTACTAGGCTTTCATGATTCCGTTTTTTTACAATCCTTATTTCGCTCTTTAAAATCTTCTTCAAAGTAGTTATACCACTTTCTGAAGGGTTGGAAAGCTTGGTCTGGATCAAAAGGCCTTCGGTATTCACTTTTTTTACATTCCTCACTACAACAACCCTCCATCAATTGAGCTCCCACTTTAGAACAAATAAATAACTTGTTACACTCCATATTAGCACAGTTAACATAGCTATCAGCCGGTTTCCCTGTAATTTCGCAACTAGCAATCGGTGCTAAGTCTTTAGGATTTACAGACACAACAAGTCGATCATCAAATACAAAACACTTCCCTTTGAAATGTTCCCCCCTTTCTTTATGCGCATAGTTTAAAATTCCACCACGCAATTGGTTTACATCCTCCCAACCTTCTTTTTTCATAAGTACCGAAAACTTTTCGCAACGAACACCCCCTGTACAATACATAAGTACTTTTTTTTCCTTGGGTATATCAGCTGTTTTTAACCAATCTGGAAATTCATAAAAGTTTTTAACATCAGGTTTTATCGCCCCTTTGAAGTGACCCACTTTAGATTCGTAGTTATTCCGCACATCTATAATTACATGATCTTCGTCGGACTCAAGTACTGCTCGCCACTCATGTGGGTTTAGATGTTTCCCTCCATTCTTTGGATCTACTCCATCAATATGTAGGGAGACTATTTCTTTTCTTACTTTACAAATTAGCTTGGCAAAAGGTATCTGATCACTGGATTCCTGTTTAAATTCAGTTTTATCGAAACCTGGTTGAGCCCACACATACTGCTTATATGCTTCTATTTGTTGAGAACTCCCGGAAGCAGTACCATTTAGGCCTTCATTTGAAATATAAATACGACCTTTAAGACCTAATTCTTTACATTTAACCCGATGCACTTTGCAAAATTCCTCAGGCGATACTATTTCATGAAAATGGTAATAGAGTATAACTTCGTACATAATTTGTAACTTAGGTAATTTCCATAAAGCCATAAAGATAACCATAATTTAGAAGTAAGTACCACCTTGGGATACAGAAAGATTCACACTTTTTTAATACGTCCACTTTGGTTTGTTTTTCTTTGCGGATTCGTTGGTCTTGAATTCATTGGTCTTAGTGTACCCACCGCTGCCCAAACTACTACAAAATATGTCTCGTACGGCGATTCCTCTAAAGAGACCATGCTACTAAGCGATTCAATTACCAAATGTCTAACCCCATTTCTTAAAGACGATTCGTTGGCCACCCTACGATTTGGGTACCATTTTGATAAATGGCAAAACCCTATCACCAGTAACATATCGACAAATCAGAGACAAGAATATCTCTCTGAATCAGGTAAATTTAGCATTCACTATGTTACGCAGGGTGTAGACGCTGTGCACAATGGTGATGCTAATGAAAATGGAATTCCTGACTATGTTGAATGGGCTGCTGAAGCCGCGGATTCCTCATATCAACTTCAAATCAACGAACTTGGGTACCCAGATCCTATACCTAGCGGTACTAGCTACGATATATACTTAAAGGATTTATCTTCTTTTGGGGCTTATGGGCTAACAAATACCTCACGAAACGGTATTTTTTCCTGCGGAGCTAATTCGACAAGTACCTGCATATACAGTGAGAATGACTTTGTAGGGTATCCAGCAAATGACAGTAAAAATCAAGTAAAGGGAGCACTTCAAGTTACCATTGCCCATGAATTCAAGCATGCCATTCAATACATCCAAAATAAATGGGAAGGCGAAACAGACCAATGGGCAGAAATGGACGCAACGCTCATGGAAGAGATAGTCTATGATAATGTGAATGATTATTACAATTACATCGATAATTTTTCAACAGACCTTTTTACAAAAGCACATAGAAGCTTAATTCCTGGTTCTTATGAAGACGTCACATTCGCGCTGTATTTCCATGAAACTATAGGTTCGGATTTTTGGCCTTTGTCTTGGGAATTAATTGCTGAAGACCCGCAGATTTCTTTCCTACAAGCAGCCAAGCAAACCCTAGAAATAAATAATAAATCTTGGAAGCCACACTTATTGCAGGCCTACGCATACCACTATGTCTCAGGAAAAAACTCCGTTTATCCATCATTTGGTTTCGAGGAAAGCACCTTTTATCCAGATCCCTTCATTACTAAAACCCTCACTGGCTTTGTCACTGGGTTGGATGTATCAGTACCTGATCCTGTTTTAAATAATCAGATAGAGGGAAAAATTACAGGTGATTTAAGCCGAATGTCAAGCCGTTATTACGAAATTATTGCCGAAGATGTCCCTGGAAGTTTTGTCCGTATTCATTCTATGGTTGATGATGCGGCTATAACCGTCGGTGTAATTGCCTTTCTAAATGATGGATCTCCTATTTATCAAGTATTGAATAACGAATCAGCCATAGGCTCATGGATTGAATCTCGGCTTACAATTAATTGGGATGATGTCCAAAAGCTTGGTATTATCGTGCATAATAGCAATGAAAAAATAAATGGATATTTCGAACTTGTGTTTAGTGATTACACGCTTGGAGATCATATAGTAGTGAATCAAAATTATCCAAATCCCGCCTTTGATCAAACTACTATCCAATTAACTCTTCCAAATAGAACCGAACTAAGTATCGATGTATTTGATTTATTAGGTAGACATATCTTGACCGTTTTTAATGGTCGCGCTGATGCAGGTTTACAACAATTCTCTGTTAACCTTC
The DNA here is from genome assembly GCA_002730655.1 of Balneola sp. Classification (GTDB taxonomy): domain Bacteria; phylum Bacteroidota; class Rhodothermia; order Balneolales; family Balneolaceae; genus UBA1275. The sequence continues at coordinate 8 of PCAT01000084.1, read as the reverse complement.
ATAGTCTT
>PCAT01000083.1 GCA_002730655.1 Balneola sp. | reverse complement strand
TTTAGTATTGCAACCCCCTTGCCTTACCAAATATTGTTTAGCCGATGTCGCAATAGATTCAGCAGAATCTATAATTTGTGTTTGCTTGGAGGGCAATACATCTGCAATCAAATTAGTAAATAAAGGGTAGTGAGTACAACCCAAGATTAAAGCATCAAGTTGGTAGTCATCAAATGAACGAACATACTCTTTTACGGTTAGTCGTGCAACCTCATGCTCTATCCATCCCTCTTCAGCTAAAGGAACCAATAGAGGACAGGCTTGCTGAATTACATTCACTGAGCCAAGCTGCTGGATTAAAGCTTCCTCATAGGCTTTGGACTGAACCGTTGCAATGGTTCCAATTACTCCTACTGTAGGTGTAACCCCTAATCCAGATTCGGAAGCAGCTTGGGCACCAGCGCTAATTACATCTATAACAGGAATAGTTCCAGCCCTATGCATAATATCTTCCTTTGCCGACGCAGAAACAGTATTGCAGGCAATCAATATCATTTTAACTCCCTTATCCATCAAAAACTTTGTTATTTCAAGGGCATAAGCACGTACGGTTTCCTCGGATTTCACTCCATAGGGTACTCGAGCAGTGTCCCCAAAATACAATATGTCCTCATTTGGTAACGCTGCTTTAACCGCTTTTGCTACAGTTAGCCCACCGATACCCGAATCAAAAATTCCGATAGGCCTGTCCCGATTATGTTGTATATACTTTATCAAATGATTGAATGATTATTTGCTATCAATTGTATGTAATGTATGATTTTATTTACGCCATTTTCAATTATATGATGCTAAGATTTGATTTTATTAGAACTAGTTGCATGTTGTCAATACTGCTAATAGTCCCATTAAGCTCTCTTGCGTACGCGCATTCTATCTCAGAAACGTCACCTAAAACTGTTTATTTAGATACGGTTATTCAAGCTATTGATTTCGAAGAAATCTTTGTAATTGGATTCATACACAATCAACGGCTCTTAGATACCCCAGGTTCTATTCAAACACTAGACCCCGCAGATTTTAGCGCTCAAGATCTACATTCTCTACGAGGCGCTCTTGAGAAAGTATCGGGACTTCGTTTTGAAGAACGAGCACCTGCCAGTTATCGAATCGCCCTACGAGGAAGTTCGCTTAGAGCCCCTTTTGGTATTCGCAACGTTAAAATATATTGGAACGATTTCCCTATTACCGAGCCCACTGGATCAACTTTTTTAAATCTCCTAGATCCCATTCAATTTCGCGAAGCGGAGGTTTTAAAGGGGCCATCTGGGAGTTTATATGGCGCAGGAAATGGAGGAGTCTTACTTTTTAGGAGTTTTCCATTATTATCAGAGACTACATCATATGAGTCCAACATATCCACTCAAGGAACCAATTCAGAGCCCTCTAAATTGGAAGCGAAATGGAGCCGTGTTAGTATCCAGAATCAAGCCGAAGTTGGTGCCTATGGTAGGCAAATTTTAGGCAGTCGTATTTTACAAGAAGATCAGCATTCTCAAATCGGACTTCAGTGGGCACAGTCACAACTAAACGGCTACAGAAAGCAATCTGCAATGAACAGATCTATTTTTGAATTCAACGGCCGATTCAGAGTCTTAGAAACTGCTCAAACGCTCTCTGCTCACGTCATGCATAGTGATCTGGTCTATGAAATTCCAGGTGGTTTAAATGCTACTCAATTCCAGGATAACCCTAAACAAGCACGACCTGGGAACCGTTTTGTTTTAGGAAGTGAAGACGCTCAAGCTGGAATTAATCATGAAGCTATTATAGCGGGAATTCATTGGGACTGGGCCTTCACAAAAAAATGGGCCCAAAAAATATCTTTATTTGGAAACTCATCCAGCTTTGAAAACCCTTTTAATTTAGATTATAAAGTAGACAACCGAATAAGTGGTGGTTTTCGGGGGCTTTGGTCATGGAAGTCAAAATCTTTAAAACGCTCAGAGCCGCGCTTGCGATGGGATACAGGAATTGAATTTCACCGTGCCGCTTACGATGCCAGAAACTACGGGAATAACATGGGAATTGTGGATACTTTGAATTTTGACGATCGTATAGCTTTACACCAACTACTTATATTCAGTTCTGTTCAATGGCAAATTAACCCTTCACTCCGCATTAATTTTGCACAAAGTGTGAACGACCTGCAATATTCTATTGATCGTCTTTTTGCTGCCTATGGGTATGGAAATACGGGGACCATTGATCGAACGTTTAATTTACAATGGATTCCTAGAATTGGTTTAAACTATCGGCTCAACACTGAGCTCACCACTCATCTTAGCCTTGCTCGTGGTTTCTCACCCCCTACACTTGAAGAAATCCGCACTAATGAAGGTACTGTTAATATGGGTCTGGAGGCTGAAATTGGCACCAATGTTGAATGGGGTCTTCGCGCCTACCTATTTAACAAGCGATGGTTTGTTGATGGTAGCCTATTTTACTTCTGGTTGAAAGACGCTATTGTTCAACAGCAAACCGAAAGGGGTACCTTGATTTTCTTAAATGCGGGCGAGACAACTCAACCCGGTGCGGAACTGCGAATGGAAGGTAGTATCTGGGAACTTGATTATATCTTTGCTGGCAGTTATTACCCTTTTGAGTTCAAGAGTTATCAAAACAATCGAGGTGTATTTGACGGTAATGCGATGACAGGAGTCCCAAAAACGCAACTTTTACAACAGCTAAGTGCAGAGCTTCCCGCAGGTATTGATCTGCAACTATCGCATCAATACCAGTCTGAGTTACCCTTGGATGATGCTAATACGGTATTTGCGGATGCACATCATCTTCTACGAGCACAAGTGAGTTGGGAGTATCAATGGAGCGCCTCCCTACTTTCTCGAATGTACTTAGCAATAGACAACCTGACTAATAGTTCCCACAGTTTAGGATACGATACAAACGCATTTGGAGGAAGGTACTATCAACCAGCAGCAATGAGACATGGGTACGCTGGGATTCAACTAAAATGGTCCTTAAGAGCTATTGGACCTGATTAACAGTCCAACATCGCAGTCCATCTCTAGTTAACGCCACCAACTCCTGCTGGCCATCTCCATTCAAATCGACGAATATGGGATAGCGTATGGACGCTGTTGGTAGGTCAAACAATCGCTCTTGAGTGATAATAGTCCAAGCAAATAACCTGCCAAAGTTACCTGCCAATCCAATATCCAAGTTATTGTCTCCATCCATATCTACAATACTTAGATTGCTATGAGAGGTAGCAGATTGTCCCATAGCAAAATTGGCTATTAAATTAGCTTCATCAGTATATAAGAAGACCGATCCGCTCTCACTAACCATCGCATATATATCTTTCCTAAAAAAACCTGTACTGTCCCTAAGCAACACGGAAGGGTAATGGGTTAGCGATAATAATGGCGCCGTACTTACAGGAATCCCCTGAATTTTTAGAGAGTCTTGTTGAAGTTGTAAAATCTGACGACTGCTATCGGACCAAATTGGTTTAGTATCGAAGCCATAAAAGACTCCATCGGCCCCAGTCCCTCTCCATTGATCATCATATATAAGAGGGTCGGATAATAACGGAGCTGGAAAAAATATAGGATACCCTTCTTTAACCTCTCCCTCACTATTCCAACTGTGAACTGAGTTTTCTGCATGAGCGACCAACGCCCAATCACCCTCCCACTGGGTATGTAAAATAGTACTGCGAACAGATGCATTCACTTTCTGCGGCCAGCCCCGTACATTTTGCCCTCGACCATCCAGCACATGCACCGATCGGGCAGCCGTACCAATAACCAACTCGGGGATTCCGTTACGTAGTACATCAGTCACCAACAGGGGAGTGGTTATTTCCTCACCTATCTCAATCGGAAATTGAGGCAATAGCAATCCATTCGTATTCCACGCATAGATCTTAGTACCCGCTGCTTGCATTATAATTTTTTGGCCATTTCCATACCAATCATACACTAACGGACTTCCAACGGGTATGTCCATTCCAGTTTGCACACGGAAAACTTCCGTCCCGTCAAAAGCCACCGCAATGACTGCACCATTGACAGTAGTTGCCAACACCTCCTGAGTCGAACTCCCCACCACATCCACTGCAATAGGAGTTGAAACCAATGAATCTGCATTTAGCGGCCATACCCACAGTTCTTCATAGGGCTGTTCTTGTCCTTCCAGGGTAAAAGTATTCAGCACAAATCGAGTACGATTCGATTGTGGTATTCGCTGCATCTGCATCATAGCGCCATCAAAGCCCTGAAGCAAGGCCTCCAATGGAGTATCAGGCATTAGCATTGGGGCCAAGAATTGGTTAAAATCTTTTGAAGAAAACCATATAATCGCGGATCGATTCTCCCATCCGTTATCTAACAATTTTCGGTAATGATTTTCATAATACACAACTCGCCGACGTCTTCGATCGGCTTCTACCGTTTCCACTAAGCCCTTACGGATAGCCAAAATAATTGCATCCCCAGAAAAATTCACATAAAAATTATCAAAAGAAGACAAGCCTCCACCAAATAATTCTGCTATCAAATCACTTTGCACATAGTAACTCTGATCTACTTTTCGCACCATTCCTTGTTCGGCCCACTGTTCAAACTGCTGCTGAACAATCTCAGGGGCTTGTAACAAACGCATAAATAAAAACTCCCCAGTGGATGCCACTCCCGATTCGGCATAACTCACCACTCCAAATTCTTCATCTGTACTCAGCGCTAAGGCTCTATAGAGTTCAGGTTCCGAGAGCAATAATGAGTCCAACGAGGATGAAGCCACATCTTTCGTATTGAGCGACAATCTAATTGGATAATGCATAATTGCAAAACCAGCTGCATTAGAGGCAATATAGCGATCAAGCTCAATAGAATGATTGCTATGGGTTAGTGATCGCATCAAAGTAGATGTCACTGAATCGCTCTGGCTAAGCTGTGCTCTAAGCTCGAAGCCATCCCCGTTTTCATTTAAAACTCCTTGAATTTTTACCGCCGATAATCCGTCAGTCGCGCCATGAATACTTGGACGATAGCGAATTTGAAATAGTTGTTCTACCCATTCATCCAAATTTTGGAGCATCACCCATTGTTCTCCTGGCTTTATACGGTCCGCTGAAATCAGTGGTGCAGCCATACTAGCTCGCCTACTATTTTTACCCTGCTCTTCCAAGCCAGAATCGCTGAAATTCGAGGATACATAGTCATTTCCCATATATGCCGCCAAAGAGCGTTCAACAACCCCAGAATAGGCTGAAATAATCCAATAATCGTGTATATTAGCCGCGTATAAAGAACCATATGGCGTTAACAAGCGATGAATAACAACTTTACCAAAACGATAATTGTTTTGAGTTAGTGGCTCATAAAATAGGGGTGCCCATTCCCTTAATACCTCATTGGTTTCAAATATCCAAAGAGTGGTATTTTGGGTCGATGTAGACCTTACCATTGCCACCGCTTTTAGAAATAAATTATTAGATATTTTTTTTTGAATAAAATCCAAAGCGATTAATGGTACACTGGATACAGGATTTAGTAGTCTCATATAAGATTCCTGACTTAGTTGCTGAAGGCTTGTACCTTGACGGGGTGTAATTACCCATCGAGCATCTTCAGGTAGCGAAAAAGTCCAATGTTGCTGCTTTATCTCAGAGCAACTCATGATCACAATTAATACTAAACCAATCCAACTACGCATAAGCTAAATTTACCTATTTTTGTTATTCTGTGATATCAAACAATCCTTTTCAGTATTTTCGTTTAAATATAAGGGCTTCCATTAATCTCTTATAGAAACATAAGGTATTTTAATGTAAATGAGTTTTTTGAACCCATTTTTTTTGTTGGCGCTTTTAGCTGTAAGCTTACCGCTACTGCTGCATCTACTAAAATTAAGAAAGGTCAAAAAACTATCTTTTTCTACACTACAATTTTTCAAAGCTCTTGAACAGACTACTCTACGCCGTGTTGAAATAAAACGCTGGTTATTACTGATGCTCAGAATGCTAACATTGGCTTGTTTAGCCATCGTTTTGGCTCGACCTTTTCTACCCCCAAATAATTTTGAAATAGCTAATCAAAATGCATCGGTAGTTCATGCTATAATTATCGATAATTCTCCTTCAATGAGCCGAATAGGTCCTCAAGGTCCACTCCTAGAACAAGCACAGACATTGGCCTTAGAGATGATTGATAACGGACAAGACAGAGATCGATTTGTACTCCAAAGCACCTCTGGCCCCGCATTGTTCAATCATCTATCGGAATCGGCTAATGCTCGAGCACTAGCGCAAGAAATAAGCATCCAAAGAGGAGGTGACTACCTCATCAAAAGATATGCCGAACTAGTCAAACTTATTCAAAATGCCCCTTTTGATCAAAAAAATATCTATTTCATAACGGATGGTCAATCAAACAACGTCGCTCCATTGGTGGAGTATTTGAGTCATTTGAATGAAAGTACTGAGGATAAGCAGGCCATACGCCCAGCTATACCTACCACAATTATTGCTCTCACAGACCCTAGAGTCCAAAACACTTATGTATCCAAGGTTAAACTTTCGTCAAACTTGGTGGGTATTAACACTCCATTGGAACTGGTTGTAGAGGTACACAATGCCAGCTCTATTCCCATTGCCAATCAATTCTTAACCCTTGAATTTAATGACCAAAAAGTGGGGCAATATACCTTAAGCTTAGCGGCTAGTGAGTCAAGAACACTTAGTTTCGAAATAGTTCCTAATTCCACTGGATCAAACACGGGGCTACTAAGATTAGAGGGAGATGAATTTGGACTAGATAATAAAAGAACTCTATCATTGTTTATTCCCGATCAACGAAATATCCTTTGGCTAGAAGAAGCTGACGCTGCTTTAGGTCCGCAATCCCCTCTAGAATTGGTCATTCAAACTTTATCTAACCCTCAAAATCCAAGCTCTAGTAATTTTAATATTATCAAAAGAACAATTGATAATTGGGATGAACAGGAACTCAAGGAGTTCGATGCTGTACTTATTCAGGGACTCACCCAAATACCAGATGAGCTGGTGAACAATCTTTTACCCTGGGTTCAAAATGGTCATGGTCTGTGGGTCATTCCTAGTTCAACTAGTCAATTAACCAGTTACAACCGATTGTTATCGCCGTTTAATGCTGGGCAGTTTGTTGGGCAGATTGGCAAATATGGCAACTATGAAGTGCAAACAAAGGCCGATGAACTCATTGAAAATCATCAGTTATTTGACGGTCTCTTTGAAAGAGAAGAACGCGAGGAATTAGAAATAGATCCTATTTCAATTTATTATCAATTCCAGCATAATACATCGGGAGCAGATGGTGGTTATAATTTAATCCAAAACAGCTTTGGAGACCCTTTGCTATTCAGCAAAACCTTTGGCAACGGGCAATTATTAGTCTCAAGTATAGGCTATGACCCAGGATTCTCTAATATTCAACTAAAAGCCATATTTCCACCACTACTCTACCGAGCACTTGTTTTCATAAGTTCAAGTCAACAGGGTGGCTTAGATGAGCATGAACTTGGTAGCGCCCTAGAAATCGAAGATGAGCGGCGTTTGGCGGGCGCCATATTTGTACAAGGTAATAAAACTTGGACCGCGCGTGAGCAACAAAGTAACATTGGAATTCGTTTTAGTGGTGATGATCAAGAGTGGGAACCTGGTTGGATTCAATTGAAAAACGATACAAACCAACGAAACATAGCATTAATATCACCTATAGGTGAGTCTATTTTTTCTACTTATGATAAGCAAACTTGGGAAACAAGAATTACAGATAGTCCGTATCTCAGTCTAGAAGAGTTTGGCGGTGAGCAGCTGAGAGCCGAAATACAGGCTATTAGTTTTGGTCGCGAAATTTGGACTTGGTTTTTATTGGCTGGCCTTTTATTTCTTATATTAGAAACCATAGTTAGTGTATATTATACTCCTCAACAATATGAATGATTTTTTAGTCCATTTTTTTTCTGGTTTATTGGTGGTGTTTTCATTCGCTTCAACTTTAATGGCAGTGTATTCACTCAGTAATAAATTTAGGTTACGAGGGGTGCGTCTAGACTGGCAAGCAGGCAAACTTATGGGATACCCACTTTTTGCCACAGTTTTTTTATTGCTCATAGGTCTACTCTCGATTACCTCAGTATTTATTCTTCAGGATAACCTACACTCCCCTATTTTTTTTGGCTATATTTGGATGGGTACCATGTGGTTTATCTCCAGCTATCTCAGTTCTAAGCATTATATCACCGACCACGGAATAGTAAAAAACATCAACGATCCAGCTCAGACAATCCCTTGGTATCATATAGTTGATTATGTAGAACATCCCACTGACAAAGGTATTCTGTATATGTTCTCTTATTCGCAACCTAATTCGCATAAACAAGAACATTTTAATCAACTGCGCATTGAAGTTCCTCATTCATATACCTCGAAATTTAATAGAATTATTTCCCTTAAGTTGCACATGAAGGTGGACGAAACAGTAGTACCAAAAATTAATTGGAAGAATCTTCAATCTTAAATTCTTCTATTAGTCTTAATATTTATATTAGCTCCTAAGGAATCAATTGCTAGACGAAGTTAAAAACTCTGATATTGAGAAAGAAAAAGTACTCTTAGTTGGTATTTATAGTCTTAGTTCGGAAAAATTTCAGGCGCAGGAACACCTCGAGGAATTAGCATTACTCACTTGCAGTGCCGGTGGCATACCTGTAGCCAAGATACTCCAACAGCGTAACAGACCGGACGTTAACAGTTATGTTGGGAAAGGTAAACTGAATGAAATAAATGGGCAGATAAATGCTCTTAGGGTTAAAACAATTATATTTGATGATGATTTAAGCCCAACTCAGATTAGGAATGTAGAAAAAGTTACCAATGCAAAAGTATTAGATCGAAGTGCTCTCATTTTGGATATTTTTGCATCAAGAGCGCAAACAGCCGCTGCTAAAACACAAGTAGAGTTAGCCCAATTACAATATCTATTACCTCGACTGACTCGTTACTGGACTCACCTCTCACGTCAAAGTGGAGGCATCGGAACCAAAGGACCCGGTGAAACCCAGATAGAAACCGACCGCCGAATTATTAGCCAGCGAATTGGGGTGCTAAAATCGAAATTAGAAAAACTCGATAAGCAGCGTATCACTCAGCGAAAAAGTAGAGATCAAATGACTCGGGTATCCCTAGTGGGCTATACCAATGCTGGTAAATCTACGCTTATGAATGCCTTGACAAATAGCTGTGTTTTTGCTGAAAACCAACTCTTTGCAACCCTTGATTCCACAGTTCGAAGACACCAGCTAAAGAGTCAAGAAATTCTCCTTTCCGACACTGTAGGCTTCATTAGAAAGCTTCCTCACCATCTTATTCAAAGCTTCAAATCTACTTTAGATGAAGTACGAGAAGCCGATCTTCTTATTCACCTGGTAGATGGTAGCTCGAAAATGGTCCATGAATATATAGAAGTAGTACAACAAACTCTTAAAGAGTTAAAATCGAATAAAAAACAGACTCTCCTAGTGTTCAATAAAGTAGATCGTATTGATGATGAACAACACGAAATGCTCCGTGCTGAGTATCCAAGTGCCTTGTATATATCTTCAGTTCGAGGGATAGGACTTAGCCAGCTTGAAGAAGCTATTGAAAAAAAAATTGAATCTAAATACAGACAGGTGGATCTCGATATTCCAATTCAAGCCTATAGAGCGGTGGCATTCATACATCAACGTGCCAATGTAGAAAACGAAAAATACACTGGTGAATATGTACACATTTCATGTAGAATTGACGAAAAAGATTTCAAGCAATTATCCAAGATGTTGAATACTATAGAGTACGGCGTTGAAACAAGATAATATGCTATGTAAATCAAATAGTTCAGTTGCATTAATTATTATAAAATGACCATTTTATTAGAAGAATATATTTCTGGATTAGAGTTAAACGCAAGTTTAGCTGAAGCCAAAGCTTGGTTAGAGCGCACTCAACTTGACTCCCTCATTATCACAGACAAAGGGCGGTTAATTGGCATGTTAGATGCACAGTTTTTAAAGGATGAGGATTTTGGTCAGGAGTTAAATCGTCTAGAAGATTACATCAATGCCTATCCTGAAGATATTCAACAAGGAGCATACATATGTATGAAAGATCATATTTTCAATGCTGCTGAAGCCTTTAGCAATGTGTTAAACGACCACCTCGCTGTAGTGGATCATGACCATAATTATATTGGCATACGCACACGCAATGATGTACTAGAGGAATTGAGCGAGTTTTTAAACATGAGCCAAAAAGGAACGGTAATAGACGTGCATATTCCCTCCAAGGAACCCATGATTAGTGAAATTATCCGATTGGTAGAAACCGAAGGTGTTCATGTTAAAACCATAGCAGTGCAACAACCCAACATGGAAGAGGAACATTGTAGGTTAACTATCAAATTTGAAAATGAAGAGGTATCTAATGCCATCTCCACTTTAGAACGATTTGGATATACGGTATACATTCCTGATAGAGATTTGCAGCGAGATATAGATTTTCATGAACGAGCCAATGAACTCATTCGACTTTTGGAACTTTAAGCTATTTAGCCATAAGCTATTAGTACCTTCAACAAAACGTAAGGTAGTTAATGCTAAACCAACCGTTTTTAATACGAATGACTGGCTCATCTATTCCTTAACCATTGTGGCGTTATGGTTATTTACCACTTCTATGAGTTCCAGCTTAGCTCAAACACAGAACCTTCTTATTCCAGAGACTCAAAAATTCTTTACGGCTATAGAAGCTTATAAACAAGGTCGGTTTGAAGAGGCATCCGAAGAACTTCAACGCCTTGCAGAGGCATCTTACACGTCGTCCACCTTGGAGATAAAAATAAAATATTATTGGACGCGAAGTCAAATCGCCCTAGATTCAACAAACATAGAACAACATTTCGAGGACTTCATATTAAAGTACCCGGGAAGCGCTGAGTCGGGCACCCTACTCATCGAACTGGGCCACCACAAGATACGCTTGGAAAAGTACTCAGAAGCAGTTCGGCATTACCAAGACGCTCTGGACTCTGGTTTAGATTCCAATATGGCAGCCCAAGTTCACTATTGGAAAGCTGAAACCTTAGCTGAAGCAGGTGATTATCATGGTTCTCGCAAAGAATTTCTGTTATTGGCAGATAGCTTCCCTTCATCAGAATGGTCTGCTAAAGCCCTATATGCCCGTGGACGTTTATTTTTATCAGAAGATAAATATGATTCTACTTCAACTGCCTTTGAATTACTAAAAGAACGCTATCCCAATGATCCCGTTACCCGTGGGGTAGGCACTGCCTTGGGTGAGTCATACTACCAGCAGGGCCGTTATGAGGAGGCGATTAAAGCACTAGATGCTCAAATGATATTTCTAGATGATATATCCATCACAAAGGCACTATTTTTAATGGCTGAGGCACATAACTATTTAGGGAATTATGATGAAGCTATTAAGGATTATTTACGCTACTTAAACCTCACCAAAGGAACCGAGAGGGAAGCCCCTGCACACTATGGATTGGGATGGCTGTATCACCATCAAGGAATTTATCATTGGGCAGCTCAATCATTCGAAAGAGCTATAATTGGCGATGACCTGCAATCCCGGAAAGCCTTGTATTACG
>PCAT01000082.1 GCA_002730655.1 Balneola sp. | reverse complement strand
GAAGTTAACTGATTATAAAGTTGGAATTGTTGGTATGGGACATACAGGGGGAGCCCTCGCCAAAAAATTAGAAGCAATTGGGGTGCTTTATGCTGGCTATGATCCTCCTAAAGCGCTACGCGAAAAATCATTTAGGAGCTGCAAACTCGACACTCTCAATGAATGCCCTATACTGAGCTTTCACCTTCCTTACATTAGTCAGGGCAGTGAGTGTACTCATTATTTCATGCCTGAAGTTTTAGCGCTCAGCCCCAAACACAAACTCATCATTAACGCAGCTCGAGGTGGTTTAATAAACGAAAATTACCTTTTAAACAGCATAAATTTGTACTCATCATCTAATAAAAAAATTAATATAGTTTTAGATGTCTGGGAAACCGAACCAGTACCTAATAAAACATTAATAGACAAAGCATTTATTGCCACCCCACACATTGCAGGATATTCAAAAAAAGCTAAACTTGAAGCCACCAAAAGAGTTTTAAAAAGGCTCTTGACTTATTTTGGTCTTAAACTTGAAGACAATACATGGCAAGTCGATTCTGAAAATTCAGAAAATTCAATAATAAACAAAACGAATCTAAATGAATTAAGCATCAATATTTTACACGGTTTGCATAAATATGATTATGAGATGCGGAAATTGATAAATAAATACACTCATGGCTATGAATCGAAGCAACACAACACAGTCATAAGTGAGGGCTTTCAATCAATTAGAAATACCGTTCCGCTTAGAGAAGAATTTAAGTATTTGACATTTCCAGAAGGTTATCCTGAGAGTCTACGACCATTGTTTAAACAGAATTGAAAGGTAATCTGCTAAAATATGCACCCAAGGTTGGGTATACAGACATGAATCAATAGTTTAATGCTATAATGAAAATAAGATAGTTGCGGTACGATCGGTTTGCTCTTCCACTTCTTGTTGGCTTAATCCAAAAAGTTCTCCTAATTTTTTTTGAATATGATCTAAGTGAGCTGGTTCATTACGCTTACCCCGCAATGGAGTTGGTGAAAGGTAAGGTGAATCTGTTTCTAAGATTAGCTTATTGATAGGTAACCGTTGAATAACTTCAGCAACCCCTGCATTTTTAAAGGTTATTACCCCTCCTATTCCCAAATGAAATCCGAGATCTATAGCTCTCATTCCTTCCTCATAAGTTCCATTAAAACAGTGCCAAACACCTTTAATCGAACCATCTTGATGTCTAGCTATGGTGTTTAGTAAGTCCAGTGTACTTTCTCTATTGTGTAAAACAATAGGTTTATTGGCACTTTTTGCTATCTCAAAATGTATATCAAGGCTAAGCATCTGTTCTTCTTTACTCTCCATTGACCAATAATAGTCTAAACCTGTTTCACCAATCCCAACATATTGGTTTGACCCGGCAAACTCGAGTAACCAGCCTTCTAATTTTCGCGGCCATAGTTTCTTCCCCCAAATTGATATTTGCTCCTTAACTTCGCAAGGATGCAGACCAATCATAGGGTGCAAGTTAATATCATTTTTTCCACTACTAAGATGAGTGATCGCCTCGATTTGAGCAACAGAATCAGGATTGATGGCGGGCATTAATATGTGTTCAATACCCATATCGATTGCCCGGCCAACCATCAGCAAAAAATCATTTGAATAATCTGGTAAATATATATGGGCGTGGGTATCTATCATAGCGTATATTGTAAATGTAAACTATACTTATATGGTCAGAAAAAGCTTATTTTTACATAAATTTACAAAAAGTCAGACTTGTAAAATTCTCCAATCCTTCTACTTTTACAAGGGTATTACCGTATTTTAAAATTATCAACATAATACCGAGTTTAAACGGTAAAATCGCGCCAACTTAAAAAATTAGTCAAATGTCAGTATCCCTTTCCGATTTTGATATAAGCAACCACGAACGCATCCCCACTCAGTTGTTCAATACGGCCATAGAAGGATCTATGTATGTAGCTAATTCCATAGCTGAACTTATTGATTCTAGAAACAAAGAATCCAAATCCACTGTATTAGGCCTTGCTACTGGGTCTACCCCGACCCAAGTATATGATGAACTGGTACGAAAGCATAGAGAAGAAGGATTAAGTTTTGAGCGAGTTATCACCTTTAACCTTGATGAGTATTATCCAATGTCTCCTGATGCTCATCAAAGTTACAACCATTTTATGCACGAATATCTCTTTAAACATATCAATATTAGGGCAGAGAATATTCATATACCCGACGGTACATTGAAAAAAGATAAAATTATATCCTTCTGTGAGGAATATGAAGCAAAGATTGCGCAGGCAGGTGGTTTAGATATTCAAATTCTTGGAATAGGTCGTACTGGTCATATTGGATTTAATGAACCTGGATCTAACATAGACTCAACAACCCGACTTATTACACTGGATCGACTAACAATGTTAGATGCAGCTAGTGGATTCTTTGATATTGAAAATGTTCCTAGAAGAGCGATAACCATGGGGGTTGGAACGATTTTACAAGCAAAAAAAATATTTATGATGGCCTGGGGTGAGGCTAAAGCGAATATCATTAGAGATACAATCGAAGGTAATATTAATTCATCAATTCCCGCCACTTTTTTGCAGCAGCATAAACAGACTGAAATTATACTAGACACTGCTGCTGCTGCTGAATTGACCCGAATCAAAACCCCATGGCTTGTGGGCCCCATTAAATGGAATAATTTTCTCATCAAAAAAGCTGTGATTTGGTTAAGTCTAAAATTAGCTAAACCCATTTTAAAACTTACAGAAGAAGATTACCGTGAATTTGGAATGAATGACATTTTAGTTGAAATTGGCACAGCATATAATGTGAATATCAGGGTTTTCAATCAGATTCAGCATACAATCACTGGTTGGCCTGGTGGAAAACCTAATGCCGAAGATACCTATAGGCCAGAACGTAAAACCCCATTTCCAAAAAAAGCACTAATTTTTAGTCCTCACCCCGATGACGATGTCATTTCAATGGGGGGTACATTTATAAGGTTGGTAGACCAAGGACACAAAGTGTACGTAGCATATCAAACCTCTGGTAATATCGCTGTGTCTGATGACGATGCTGTCCGATTTGCTGATTTTGTTTCTGACTATCATGATACATTAAAAATTGATGATTCCCTGGTTGATTCAATATTTAATGAAATAAGAAACTTTTTAGCAGAAAAAAATCAAGGTGAACCCGATTCTGAGGAGATTAAAATCATAAAGGGGCTTATTCGACGCGGTGAAGCAAAAGCAGCTTGCAGATATGTTGGAATTCCAGATGAAAATATTCACTTTTTAGACCTACCCTTCTATGAGACCGGGAGAATTCGTAAAAAACCTGTTGGCCCAGAAGATATAGAAATAGTTAAGAGGCTAATTGAAGAGGTTAAACCTGATCAAATATATGCTGCTGGTGATTTGTCTGATCCACACGGAACACATAGAGTTTGTTTAGAAGCTATCTTGCAAGCTCTGCGTGAATTGAAAGATAAGGAATGGATGAAAAATTGCTATATATGGCTTTATCGAGGTGCTTGGCAAGAGTGGGATATTGAGAATATAGAGATGGCTGTTCCTTTAAGCCCAGAGGAGACCGATAAAAAACGGCGCGCTATTTTTAAGCATCAATCGCAAAAAGATCGCCCCTTATTTCCAGGGAGTGATAAAAGAGAATTCTGGCAACGAGCCGATGACCGGACCCGTTCTACAGCGAAAACCTATGATAAACTTGGTTTAGCCGAGTATGAAGCAATGGAAGCCTTTGTACGTTGGAAAGAGCTTGATATATGATATATTTAATAGAATAATGAAATGAAAACACGTTTTTACCTTTTTTTGGTAGCACTGTGTACACTGAATTGTTCACAGAATAAATCTCTCACTTATGACATCGTCATTGTTGGTGGTGGTACGAGTGGCACAGCCGCAGCTATTCAAGCTGGTCGTATGGGTGCTGATGTTTTATTGTTGCAGGAACAGGATTGGCTTGGTGGTATGCTCACTGCAGCTGGCGTGAGTGCTACCGATGGGAATCATAAGCTCCCATCGGGTATTTGGGGAGAATTTAGAGACTCTTTGTATGCACGGTATGGGAGTCCTGAGGCACTGTCTACCGGGTGGGTTAGTAATACCCAATTCGAGCCGCATATTGGTGCCGAAATTTTCCAAAATATGATAAACCAGTTACCAAATGTAGAAAGAATCGTTGGCTTTAGACTTCAAAATGCACGACTAAAAGCCTTAGAGAATGGCAAAAAAAAGTTACATGAGATCAGTATATCAACCAATACTGATAAAAATATAGCCATAAAAGCGGATATTTTTATTGAAGCAACAGAATATGGAGACCTTTTAAAGGTAGCAGGCGTAACCTATTCTCATTACATGGAAACTTCAAAAATTACGGGCGAAATATCTGCACCGATTAATGAACACCCTTACGTGCAAGATTTAACTTATGTAGCTATTGTAGAAGATTATTCACCATTGGATGCCCCGCTAGTGCAAAAACCAGATACTTACAAACCGGCAGAATTTGATTGTATGTGTGCTGAATTATGTTCCGACTCTACACAAAGACCAGTCTCATGCGATGAAATGCTGGATTATGGCCGACTTCCTAACAATAAATTTATGATAAACTGGCCTAATTTTGGCAATGATCACTATGCGGATATACTTGAAAAAAGTTGGGCAGAGCGTGAGAAAATTCTCAATGAAGCAAGAAAAACCACTCTTTCGTGGATTTATCACCTACAAACTGAAGGTGGATATACCCATATTGGTATTGCAAAAGATGAATTCCCTACCAAAGATGGCTTAGCACTAATACCATATATTCGAGAAAGTCGTAGAGTTGTTGGTATAGATCGGCTTTATGAGTACGATTTGGGTGACCCCTATGCTTTAGAGGAGAGGCCCCTTTATATGAGCAGTATCGCCGTTGGTGATTATCCATTGGATCACCACAGAAAAAAAAATCCTGTACCTAAACAAATAGATTTCCCATCTATACCCTCCTATTCAGTACCCTTTGGATCTATAATCCCCGAAAAGATTAATGGACTTATCGTGGCTGAAAAAAGTATTTCGGTTAGTAATGTGGCAAATGGGACTACTCGACTTCAACCAGTTGTTCTTCAAATTGGACAAGCAGCTGGTACTGCGGCTGTACTCAGTATAGAGAGCGGTATACCAGCTGCACTAATAGATGTACGCAGTTTACAAGCCGTTCTACTAGAATCGGAGCTTATACTAATGCCTTATATGGATGCACTTCAGGATTATTGGGCTTTTTTATCGATTCAAAAGGTAGGACTTAGTGGGTTAATGAGAGGTGAAGGTATTCCTGTAGCCTGGGCAAATGAAACCAGGTTCTATCCTGAAAAAATAGTTCAAAAAGACCAGTTAATCGAAATCTCGTCTCGATCTAACCAGTTAAGCGAAGAGTATGTATACCAAGCATTATCTGCTATAAACAGTAATGAGGAATTGATGGTCGGGAATGGCTTAAAGTTTTTTGAGGGGTTATCACAAAAACCTAAGATATCTACCTCTTCAGAGCTTAGCACAAAAAGTAAAGATCCCAATCGTTCATCTACCTATGAAAAAGTGGTTCGGTTTTTTGATCAACATGAAATAGAATTAAACGCTCCTCTTACTAGAGCTAGCCTTGCAGTACTCCTTGATTATTACCTAGACCCCTTCTACTCCAACAGTGTTCAGATTGGTTTTGGTAACTCAAGACTATAATCAAAAAGCTATCTCAAGCCAATTCGACTCAATTTTATTTTCTGCTTCACTGGGATTCGGCTAAAATCTAACTTATAGTAGCCTTTTGGTAGTAAACAACTGATCATAAGCTTAAATAGATTCATAGTACCTACATTTGTTCTCCATCTTTTATCTAGTTCTTGAAGGTTCGAATTCCTTTAGAGTATATACATAAAAAAAGGTGCCTTTTTCAAAAAGGCACCTTTCGACATAGATGAAAACAGCACTCAAATGGTGAGTAACTGCCTTTATGCGTTATTATTTAATTAACATCATCTTTTTAGTGGCTACAAAACTTCCTGCCTCAATGCGATAAATATACATTCCACTAGCCATACTGCCCGCATCAAAGCGGTGAGTATATGTTCCAGCGGTTTGCTTTCCTTTCGATATGTTGGCAATCATTCGTCCCTGTATATCGTAAACTTTTATAGATACATCCGAAGCGACCGGAAGATCATATTGTATATTAGTAGAGGGATTGAAAGGGTTTGGATAATTGTCATGCAGCTTAAAATTAACAGGGATACTAGCTAAATTTTCATTTGAGACTAGTCCTGTTGCTAATAAATCAATTGCTATAACTGCATTATTTGTTTCCATTAGGTACAATCTAGAATTGTTAGAGTCAAAAATAATTTCACCCGTTCCATTACCATTTGTATTAACACCTAAAGGTCCGATTTCAGAAAGCAATTGCTCACCTTCAGTTATATCAAAGAGATAAAACTTACCGTTAGCAAATGCTGGACCTAAAGCAACTAAATGACGATTTCCAATTATTGCTTGATCATTTGCCATTGATGAATTGATGATGTTTTCAGTAACACTCGATGAAAAGAATGTTGACCCTAAAGTACCATCTTTGATGTTCATGCTACGGGGAGCTGTACTAGTCCCAGTAATCCATATTTCATCACCAATCGGATGATTTGAAAAACCACCTCTAGCTTCACCAGGTGATACTGTATAATCGGCAGTTTTACTTAAACTGGAACCATTCCAATTAAAGACTACTACTTTATCAGTACCCGTTCCACTTAATAGCAATGTTACATCATCACCAGATCCATAAGCAGCAAATGAATCCCCTAATCTTTGACCTAGAGAGTCAGCAAAAATTTCCTCAGGAGCCGCTGATTCATCAGCCCACCTATAAATTTTAGTGACCCCATTTATTGCAAGATTAGCTGTAAATATTTGCCCGTCTGATGTTGCTTTTATTTTATTAAATGGAAATATACCTCCAGCGATAACCGGTGATGCAAAGAAGTCATTCATATCATAGGCTATTAATGCATTGTTTGTATCCATCAGATACAACATCTGCCCATCTCCATCAAAAATTGCGCCACCAGTATTATTTAGGTTTTTGTTAGTACCTAAAGGACCAAGTTCAGCTAATAGAGTCACTCCATCAGTCACATCTAGCACATAGAATTTACCATTAGTGAAGGCAGGGCCTACAGCTACTAAATGTCGGCCTTTATAAACGATTTGATCATTAATCATTACTGAATTCAGATCACCTGAAGTAACCTCGTCGGACATAAGCTGAGTTCCTAAACCTCCATCACCTACATGCATAAATCGTGGTGCAGTACCAGTACCTGAAATCAGGATACTATCTCCTACAACATGACTTGAAAAACCACCACGGGCCTCTCCTGCAGCTACTGGGAATTCACCAAGTAGGTCTAAAGTAGATCCATTCCAATTAAAAGCAGCTACTTTTTCAGCACCTGATCCACTTAAGAAAATACGTACTGCAGCACCTTCACCAATAACACCAAAGGAATCACCTAGACGTCCTCCTAGTTCGCCAGCAAAGACCAACTCAGGTTCTGCCGACTCATCCGCCCATCGATAGATTCTAGACTCACCATTTATAGCTAGGTTAGCCGTAAAAATTTGACCATCAACAGTAGCTTTGAT
>PCAT01000081.1 GCA_002730655.1 Balneola sp. | reverse complement strand
CGCAAAAAGATGTTTGGCTTCCTCGTAGACACTCACAGGCCCCTAATCACCTGTCATATTACGCACGATATAATAGTGATTTAGAATATTTCTGGGACTATCAAGTTCGACACATGTACATACGCTATTTTAACTGGAATTTCGTTGGAAGAGTAGCAGATATCCAAGATACGGGTTGGCAATCTGGGTTTGGAGAAGAAAAATACCCTGAAAATAGAGCTAGTAATGCCTATTATTTCATTCCCCTTTTACTTGGTCTCATAGGGGTATTATATCATTTTAAAACAGATAGGAATAGAGCACTATCTGTCCTAGTACTTTTCGTAGTAACAGGCTTAGCCATTATTGTATTTTTGAACCAACCCCCTTATCAACCAAGGGAAAGGGATTATGCCTATGTAGGTTCCTATTTTGCCTTTGCCATATGGATAGGTTTAGGAAGTGCTGGCTTACTCCAATTCATTCAAACAAAGTTAAAGAATTCAACCATTAATTTTGCCGCCTTACTTTTACTACTGCTAGCCTCACCTGTTTGGATGGCCTCGCAGAATTGGGATGATCATGATCGTAGTAACCGCTATGTTGCTCCAGACTATGCTAAAAACTTGTTGAATTCATTAGCTCCAAACTCAATAGTATTTACCAACGGTGATAATGATACCTTTCCACTTTGGTACGCTCAAGAAGTAGAAGGAGTTAGAACGGATGTAAGAATTGTATGTCTAAGTCTACTAAATACAGATTGGTATATAAAGCAACTAAAAAATCAATGGTCACACGAGTCTCCTCCTTTACCATTCAGTTATTCAGACCAAGAAATTGATCAAATAACCTCTAGAATTGACCGATGGGAACCAAAAACTATTGCTATACCAGTGAACAAAGAGACCTTAAAAATTGCTTTCTCAGAAGATCAAAAATACAAAGAAGCTATAGGTGTACAGCCAGATACAAGTCTTCAGATACTAAAAAAAGGTATTGATTTTGAAATTCCTCTAGAAGAGTTAGATGATCAATTAAACTGGCGCGTTGAAGGTCGTTTATATGGACGAGACCAGGAAGGTAATGGGATTTACTACATGCAAGTACAGGACCTTATGATTATTAACTTACTACAATCAAATGATTGGTTACGTCCAATTTACTTTGCAAATACGGTCTCATCATCCAGTATGTTAGATCTTGAACCATACTTTAGAACGGAGGGAAAGGCCTATCGCATAGTGCCAAAAAGATATAACGCTAGAACTATGGGATACATAGATCCGGCGATTCATGCAAAACGTCTACGCAACTTTTCTTTTACTGAATGGAATAATCAAAATGCATATTTCGATGAAAATATACGTCGAATGCTCAGTAATTACCGGTATACCTTTTTACAATTATCTGAACGATATAATGAGTTAAATGAGCCAGATTCGGCACTTTACTGGTTAGAATTTTCTGAAGAGAAGATTCCATTTCGAACAGACGAAGAGAGCTATAATATTCAATCATTGTTTGCCATTAACTACCTCAAGCTAAATGCTCTAGATCAAGCTTCAATAATAGCACATCGGATTAAACCAATAGTTAGAAGAGAGTTCATTAATGATTTTGAAATATTCCAACGATATCAACAAGAGTTTGATGAAATAAATAATAAATTTGAAACTTCCAGAAGATCAGGTGACGTTAAAAAACAACGGGAATTAAGAGCTAGTGTTCAAGCTTTATATGATGAAATACAACGACTAGGAGAACAAATTATACAAGTTCGACAGTATTTAATCATCACTCAGTATTTACTTTATGAGTCTGGAAATGAATCTGAAGCAGCTGAGCTATCGCAAGAGCTAAACACTTTAATGCTCGGTACTCAAATCCCTTCTTTACCTCTCAGCAAAGAGGAAAGTGATAAAGAAGTAAGGAGATATGGAATATTGTAAACTAACTAATGATGAAAACCTAGATCCTAATAATTACAGAATATTAAAGTTAAGACACCTTATTATCATTTCTTGATAAATTAGACTATACTATTATCCATAATAGTGAAAGATTATCAAAGATCGTTTATGATACACACATTCACCGTTGAAAATATTGAAACAATAGCTAAAATTTTAGATACAGATGCTAAGCCCTTAGGTGAAGATGTATTCCGATTAGAACTCAAAAATACTGAATTAGATCGAAAATTAGCATTAGAAATCCATCTAGGTCTAGATGTCCAGGGTGATTCTATGAATATGGTCTCGGTATATGCTAATAATACTTTTCTTCAATTACATAATTGTACGGCGTTTGTGGCAAGTGAAATATTAAATCAGGTAACCTTTTTTGGTACATCGGGAAGTAAAACTTCAGGATTAATCATTGAAAAAGAAGCAGGTTGTAGTCTTTATGCTAATGTTGATGAAGCTATAAAATCAGGAGATTTTACGCAACTTCCAGATGACTTGATGATGTGTGGTATTGCCCTATCCCTCACTGAGTCAATGGATGATGATTTCAGCTTCGAGGATTAGCTATTTAAGCCTCAAATCCATGTCTAATTCTAATATATTTCAGCTTTTTAACACCACTAATCTTGAATTTCCGGTAGCTGAAACAACGTTAAATGAGCTCATTAACTTATTTATTCAACGTCATTCATGTACAATTGAATTCATAGAAATTGTGATTGTCGACGATGTAGAAATAAGGCGAATCAATAGTGAGTACCTTCAAAGAGATTATATTACTGATATTATTAGCTTTCATTATCATGATGTAAGTGAACTCAGGGATGCACTCAGCAGACCTTCTTTAGAAGGTACGATGTATTGTTGCTTACCAAGGATTATCGAACAATCCAGAGAGTTAAACGTAAAACTTCATACAGAGTGTCTACGGATATTAGTTCATGGATTACTTCATATACTTGGTTTTGAAGATTCAACGGTGGAACAAAAAAAAATCATGTCTATAGAAGAAGATGCGATCATTCAAGAGATAACTATATAGTCTTCCTGGTGAGTACGTGTGTTTACATTTTTTTAATAACTTAGTTTAAGTATAAGTCGATATTGGGAAAAATATTCTAAAACAAGCATATGGCCTCTTCCTACTTCGGATGATCAAGAGACAACTTATCATGGATCATTAGACAAACAGTATAGTTTAAAAGATTTTATTCTTCTGCTAGCACTTAAGTGGTACCCATTAGTCGTATTTATTGAGGGCAATTTTTGGGATTTCACCACCCAAAAGATCAAATTATTCAATATATCATATTCATTAGAGCATCTGCTCAGAAATCTTAGTATTAGTGGTTTAATAGGCTATGCAACCAATTGGTTAGCTATTACAATACTGTTCAAACCTGTTTATAATAGGCCAATCTTCTGACAAGGGCTAATACCCAGACAGAAGAATAAAATCGCTGAACGTTTGGCAAAGACCATTTCTTCTGAACTATTACACCCTGAAATAATCATTGAATATGTACATCGTTCTGCTTTCATACAACACTATAAGAACTTATGGGTTCTTAGAACTAAGAATATACTGTCCATCGAGGGGCTTAGAATAGAAATCTAACAGATAATATTAGAATTGATCATTCGTATTATCAATGAGGATGCATTTAGATTTAACATTGCCTCTAGTATTGAGGCTGAGGTAAATAGTAAATAACAAAACAGAACCTTCGATCGAATTGCATTAAAAGCATATACTATTCTAAGAGGGGCTAATGTTCAGATATTAGTTAACAAAGCACTTATCGAGTTACCGGACGAATTGAAACTTCAAATTGAACAGGTGAATAGCTTATTTGATAAACTACCTTTTATAATTAACGAACACGTCGATACTATTGAACATGAGATTACGACATGGCTGCATGGACTTATCAGTCGTTTAAATATATAGCACTTTATTATATATCATATAAAAAAGTATGATGAATCTAGAATCGAAACTCTAATTAGAACTTCAACTAATGAAGAATTGGCGTATATTAGGCAGCCTGCAGCTGTAATTGGTACGGCTAGTGGTTTAATCATATGGAACCCGGTTATGGTTATAAGTTTAATTTCATTTACAATCGTATTGCTAAGCTGGTATATATTGGATTTCTTTATATATAATACCAAATAGCAATTAAACGAATATCTAATCTAAATTATGAATGAAATTAACAACTGAAGAATTATTTGTTCGCCACTCAAAAGCGGATAAGCCATGGCTATTGCAGAAATCTATAATTTGTCTTCATGACATTAGAAGTGCATACAATGTAGGGGCAGTATTTAGAAATGCAGATGCATTTGGAATAAATAAGGTGTTTCTTTCTGGCTATACCCCTACTCCAGAAAATAACATCGAAGTTTCTAAAACAGCAATTGGGGCTGAAGAGTATGTTTCATGGAGTCACCATTCACAATGGAGTACTTGTATTGAAAAGCTAAAGAAAAGAAATGCATGTATAATTGCCGTAGAGCAGACGCACCAATCTATTCCAATTACAAGCTTTAATTACGCGGATATTACTAACAAAAGACTTGCTTTTGTATTTGGAAATGAAGTCAAAGGTTTAGATGATCAGACCCTTGGTTCGGCAGACTATCACTTAATTATTCCGCAGTTTGGAAGTAAGCATTCACTCAATCTATCAGTAGCAACTGGTGTAATTTTGTACGATTTAGTAAGTAAATCTATCTTCAAATAAAAGTTAAATAGGCATCAAATAAAGGCTATCTGCCTCAAAAGTTCTACCCATAGCTCTAAACTGACGAACAAAGCGCAGTTTTTTTCTTACAGATGGTGCAAACTGAGAATACTCAACCATAAACAACCTTGAAGTAGATTCGTCATAATAGGTAAAATTGACAAAAGGCCCTCCCATCGCTCCATTGATCATTTGCCATGTACCAAGGGTTTCATAACCTAAGTACCGGTCTTTTTGGAAGCTGTTACTTTCAACCGGTCTCCGATATTCGGTAGTGATAAACATAGAATCAGTTCTTCCCTTGATGAATTGTTGATTCAGTGAATCTCTAGTCCGGTTTATCCAATCATCATCTAGAAAACTAATAGCTTTGACATTATCCTTCCACCATACCCACATCCATCGATCATTTTCCGGTAAGAATCTGCGGTAGCTTATGAAGTTGGTTGTGTCTATTCGTTTTATGTAATCATGTTGAATCCGAACCATAAACCCATGATCATTCCACAAAGAGTCACTATACTGCGTTTGTTCTTTTTTCTTATAAACGAACCGACTCCATCGTGATAATTCTTTATCCAAAGCATTACTTAGCAAAGCACTTTCGGTATTCCTTATTTTTGTCGCTAAGGCAGAATCATTACTTGAGCTTAAAATTAATGCATATTGATCCTTATACCATTGATCCACGAGAGGGAAAGCAAAACTTTCACCATTACGTACTCGCTGTTCAGTTGACTCATCCAAGAAAGCCCTAACCTGTGCCGCAACCGTGGTAGAATCATCAATTGGCGCAGCAAAAATAATATTCTTATACCCCATGATACGTTCTAGTTGAGAGCGGGAACGTATTTGCATAAATGTTAAGTCATAATAAGGTTCTGGATTAGGTAGGGTGAATACATATTTCCCAAATGTTTCTCGTAGTGCATTAGACGTTTTACTATCCCAGTCTACAGAGTCCATTACAACAACAAACTCACGTGTATCGCCTTTGGCACGTTCTCTAAAGTCACTATTACAAGCAAATAAACATGCCGCTAGAGTTAAAAGGAATAAATAAAATAAAAGGCGCATATAATCGAACAATTTTTAATCAAATTTCTGTACTAGTAGTCTCTGGCTGTGGAACCTTAGCACGATGTAATTAACCAATAAGTACTATTGATTAGGATAGCCAAATTTGAGTTGATGCACAAAGTTAAAGACCTCATCTTTCCAATTTTCGGTTGGGTAGGTATCTCTTATTATTTCAATGAGAGCACTACCAACAATAAATCCATCTGCCTCTTTAGATATACTTTGTGCATCATTATAATTCTTTATTCCAAAACCGACCATCAATGGATTTTTAGTGATGTTTGCTTTTGAGCGTTGAATGAATGTATCTACTGATTGCTGAACCTCACTACCATCTCTAGCACCTGTAACTCCCGTTACCGACACGCAATATACAAACCCATTGGATTTGTCATCACTAAGTTGCATTCGTTCATCACTCGTATTGGGTGCAATCAAATAAATTAATTGAATTCCATTTGAATGGGCAAATTCCTCAATCATTGTTGCTTCATCGAGTGGTAGATCAGGTACAATTAGCCCATCTACACCTGCCTTAGCTGCATTTGAGAAAAATTTCTCCAACCCATACCTAACCATAGGATTTATGTATCCCATTAAAATAATTGGGATTTCAGAGTTTTTTCTAGTTTCAGCCACCATGTCAAATATACCTTGAATGGTTACCCCATTAGAAATGGCCACATTGGATGAATATTGAATGATTGGGCCATCAGCTAATGGGTCACTAAATGGCATACCTAGTTCAACAATGTCGGCTCCATTGCGTTCAAATCCTAGGATTAAGTTAACGGTTTCATTAACATTAGGATATCCAGCGGTTATGAAGAGACTCATTACTTTTTCGTCTTTCTTTTGCTCAAAAACCTTATTAATTCGATTCATTAAGTGTTCCGTTTATCTTAAAGATATTTGGAAATGGTTTCCATGTCTTTATCACCTCTACCAGAACAATTCAGCACAACAATCTCTTCTGATGTAGTTTTTGGCATTAGCTTTTCCAACCAAGCAAAGGCGTGTGCTGTTTCCAAAGCAGGAATTATTCCCTCTAGCCTGGATAGTAAAGATACTGCCTCAAGTGCTTCTGCATCGGTCACAGCATGGTAATCGACTCGTTTTGTATCGTGTAAATAGGCATGTTCTGGACCAATTCCAGGATAATCTAACCCAGCACTAATTGAATGAGCTAATTCAATTTGTCCTTCTTGATCATGGAGAAGATAACTCATTGATCCATGCAGCACGCCAGGTTTTCCTTTGGTTAAGGTAGCAGCTGTTTGTCCAGATTCCACTCCTAATCCACCTGCTTCAACCCCAATAATATGTACATCATCATTAATAAATGGATAAAAAATACCCATAGCATTGGACCCACCTCCAACACATGCGATCAGATAATCAGGCAATCGCCCTTCAATGTCCATTAATTGTCTCTTGGTTTCATCACCAATAATGCGGTGGAAATTTCTAACCATCATAGGGTATGGGTGTGGACCAACTACTGACCCTATAATATAGAATGTATCATCTACATTGGTAACCCAATCGCGTATGGCTTCGTTAGTTGCATCTTTTAAGGTTTTAGAACCACTACTTACTCCACGAACTTCAGCTCCCATTAGTTGCATTCGATCGACATTAAGCTTCTGTCGCACCATGTCTTCCTCTCCCATATAGACTACGCATTCCACTCCAAATTTCGCACATGCAGTTGCGGTTGCTACACCATGCTGACCCGCACCTGTTTCAGCAATTATTCGCTTTTTTCCCATTCTTAGTGCTAATAGTATCTGTCCAATTGCATTGTTTATTTTGTGTGCACCAGTATGGCATAAGTCCTCGCGCTTTAAATAGATTTTTGCACCACCATAAAAACCGGTTAAACGGTCAGCAAAACTTAATTCGGTTGGTCTTCCCACATATTCATGCAGTAAGTGCAGATACTCTTTCTCAAATTCAGCATCTTCGCTGGCCTCTTTGTAAGCAACCTCGAGGTCATTTAGGGCTGGTATCAGTGTCTCTGGGACAAATTTACCCCCGTAGGCTCCGAAATATCCTTTATGATTGGGCTTGGAATAAGTGGTTGTAGTAATGACAGACATTATTGTATGTTGTGGTTTGATCAGTTGGTTTTATACAACGATTGAAGAATTTGAAAGGCTAAACTTTAGAATTAAAATTAACTTTTTCCATTAGCAAAGATAGCTTATCAAAATCTTTAATACCTACACTTTCTTCTATCTTAGAAGATACATCAATAGCTAATGGAGGGTTCCCTGAAAGTAATTCCAAGGCTGAATTTACCGTCATATGTGATAATCCACCGGATAAGAAGTAAGGTAGTGGAATATCCAATTCGTTAATAATTGCCCAATCAAAGGAGATGCCTGTGCCCCCACTTTGCCCATTGATCTTAGTATCAAACATGAAGTAATTACATACATCTTTGTAAGAACTAAGTATTTGTGAAAGTTCGGTTGAGGTCGATTTTTCTTCTATAGAAATAACTTTAATTATGCTATAAATTTGTGCTAGTTGGGAACAATATTCTACTGTTTCATTGCCATGAAGTTGAATTAGATCTAAACCTACCTGTCGAGCGGTTTCTTGTACAAAACTGAGTTCATGATTTTGAAAGACTCCCACCTTTTCTGGGCCTTCTACCCACTCATTAATAGCACCTACCATGGCGGGTTCTACATATCTTGGTGTTCCATCCACAAAAATAAATCCTAAATAATCAGCACCAGCTCCAGCTGCAAACCTAGCATCAGCTAAATTTGTCAGTCCACATATTTTCACTTTACATTTCTTCATTTATCACAATTATTTGAGTTAAACAATGTTGTGTAAATTTATCAGTAGATCAATTACTTTCTACCATTTTAGCCCAAAGTTGGGGTAAGGCAACCCAATTATAAGGCACCTGATTAATAATTTTACAGCACCTTAAAATACTACTATATTGTTCTATGCAAATGAGCTGCTTCTTGGGCGGCTAAAACAAATGTTCTAAGTTCTTCACCAATATTACTTTGTCTCATTAGGTGTTCTCCAATT
>PCAT01000080.1 GCA_002730655.1 Balneola sp. | reverse complement strand
TTGTAGTGCATGTATCTCGTTTTCATAGGACTTCATTTCATCAGGCACTTCAACATGCTTGTCTCGTGTGGGCAGAAATGAGTGATCTTTTGCTTTAGATATCGCATCTCTTGCACGCTTTGTGAAGAAGCCGATTTCCTTTCTTTCGCAGCTCATATATATTTTAAAATTGAATATTTGTTTAGACTGATGACCTATATATGTGCAATGTACAAACAAACTCTTCTTCAATCCCTGGGTGTGGATATAGAAGATGTTACCCATCTGATCACTAGACCTCCACTCTTCACCCCAAGCGAACAGATTGAGCTTACTGAGTGTGCTATGATCCTTATAGAGGCCAAAATAAAAGAAAACCCGCTTCTTTATTCTAATCCACACTTTCATGACATTATTTCAGAATCCACATTATCGGTTCTACTAGAACAATTGTCGAGTCTATCGATTGCTGATGACGACGAAGTAGAGGACGAATTGGAATCTCTGGTTAGTAATGCTTTTAAAACAATTTATCAGACTCTATCACCTAGGCGCTCATGTAGGAGAACATTTATCCGTCGAAAACCTATTGTTGATACCATGCAACATAAGATTCAGTACTTGCAATCCATTGATCAGCCGGCTCAGGGTACTAGCGAATGGTACTCATTCAGGTGGGGTATAATGAGTGCCAGTAATGCGTGGAAAGCTTTCGCATCCGATGCAGTTAGAAATAGTCTTATCTATGAAAAGTGCAAACCGATAAATCCTGATAAATATGGGTCAGTGAACATGGATTCTCCTTTGCATCACGGTCATAAGTATGAACCAGTATCCGTGTTACTGTATGAACATATGTTTGACACTAAAGTGGGCGAGTTTGGCTGTATTCCTCATCCGACTATACATTATTTAGGTGCTTCACCAGATGGCATCAATATTGATCCAAAGTCGGATAGATTTGGAAGAATGCTAGAAATCAAAAACATTGTTAATCGGGTCATCAATGGTATACCTAAGGTAGAATACTGGACACAAATGCAGCTACAGATGGAAACTTGTAATCTAAATGAATGTGACTTTTTAGAAACACAGTTTGTAGAGTATCCCGACGAAGCTTCATTTAAGGAGGATGGAACTTTTAATTTAACTAAAAATAATGAGTTGAAAGGAGTGATGCTATGCTTTCTTAAAAATGGAAAGCCACACTATTCTTATGCTCCAATTGGGATATCAGAATCAGATTTTCACAAATGGGAGCAAAATGAAATGTTGGTTCACCAATCTATTCCGAATTGCGAATGGATTAAGGTGATTTATTGGAAGATGACTAAGATGAGCTGTGTTTTGGTGTTAAGAAACAAACTTTGGTTTGCAGCGGCCTTACCAGTGCTGGAGAGAACGTGGCAGGCTATTCTAAAAGGACGGGATGAAGGGTACGAACAGTATGCACCCAAAGGCGTAAAGAGATCAAACAGCTCCGGAGCGCCTAAGATAACTGTAAAGAGTAAATGTCTTATAGATTCAAATGACATTATGGAAGTTACTCCCGTTCAGGAAGTAGTCGCTCAGGCAGAAAAAGAGGCAACTGTCACTCCACCAATGATGGTAATAGAAACAGAGACCGAGCCTACAGCTAGAGACAAGTATCTGAGTGAAGTTCTGAACAGTGATAAAGGACAGTAAATTAACTTAAATCTAATCTTATTTTTATTATACCAATCGATTGAATGGCTGGACTCGAAGGAGAAATGTTTGTGGTGAAACGTGATGGTAGGAAGGAAGCAGTAGTATTTGATAAGATTTTAACACGTATACGAAAGCTGGGTAACGAAGCCAACTTGACGCTAAATTATACAGGTCTGGCGATGAAAGTGATAGATCAGTTACACGACAATATTTCCACTGGGCAAATTGATGAATTGACTGCCCAACAATGTGCATCGTTGGTAACTATCCATCCTGACTATGGTACACTGGCAGCACGTGTGGTCGTGTCAAATCACCATAAGAACACGGATGACTCCTTTTTTTCAGCGATGCAAAAGCTATATTCATTCACTGATGTACACGATAAGCACACTCCTCTAATTTCTGAGGAACTATGGAGAGTTACTCAAGAGAATAAAGAAATATTAGACAGAACCATAGACTATCAGCGGGACTATCTCATTGATTACTTTGGATTTAAGACTCTAGAAAGAGCATATATGATGCGAACTAACAATAAGATCGTGGAAAGACCACAGCATATGTGGATGAGAGTCGCTTTAGGAATACATGGTCGATCGATTGATTGCGCGATTGAGACATATAATTTGATGTCATTGAAATACTTTACTCATGCTACACCTACATTATTTAATGCTGGTACTCCTCGTCCTCAATTAAGCTCTTGTTATCTGGTCGCCATGGAAAACGACAGCATCGATGGTATTTATAACACACTGCACGAGTGCGCTTTGATTAGTAAATGGGCAGGTGGTGTAGGATTGCATGTTCACAATGTGAGAGCAACTGGGAGTCATATCCGAGGAACAAATGGAACTTCAAATGGTTTGGTTCCCATGCTTCGGGTTTTTAATGATACTGCACGGTATGTTGATCAGGGAGGTAATAAGCGGAATGGGTCTTTTGCTATTTATTTGGAGCCGTGGCATAGAGACATCGAAGCTTTCCTCAACCTGAAGAAGAATCACGGTGATGAGGAACAGAGGGCTCGTGATCTATTCTATGCAATATGGATGCCGTCTCTGTTCATGGAAAGAGTAAAAGCCAACCAACAATGGACATTGTTGTGCCCAGACGAATGTCCAGGATTAGCCGAGACCCATGGAGAAGCATTTAATCAATTATACGAACGGTATGAAAGTCAATACGGGAATGATAAAAACACCATTCAGGCTCGAGATTTATGGATGAAGATACTGAATAGTCAAATGGAGACTGGAACTCCTTATTTGGTGTATAAAGATTCCGCGAATGCTAAAAGTAATCAGCAGAACCTAGGGACAATAAAGTCTTCTAACTTATGTTCTGAGATCATTGAGTATTCATCACAGGATGAAACAGCAGTATGTAATCTAGCTAGCATATCGCTAGGATCATTTGTAAATGAGGATAAGAGCTACAACTATGAGCATCTACATCAGATCACTAAGGTTGTTGCTAGAAATCTGGATAAGGTGATTGACGTGAACTTTTATCCGACACCAAAAACTAGGAGAAGTAATATGTTGCACCGCCCGATCGGGGTTGGTGTGCAGGGTCTTGCCGATGCGTTCATGTTAATGGATATTCCATTCTTTTCTGAGGAAGCCAAAGTTGTCAATCGACTAATATTTGAAACTATATACCATGCTGCAATTGAGACATCGTGCGAGATTGCGAGGGAGCGTAGCATACTTATAAACAATCAATGTTTGTCGAGACAATCATTAATAAATGAATCTTGCAATTTGGAAGATGATTCTAGACCTTATGCTCTAGGCTCATTATGGCATGCTGAGGCCTCTCAGCTTACCGGTACGCGGATAGGAGCATACTCCTCATTTGAAGGCTCTCCTGCATCCAGAGGGATGTTGCAGTTTGACCTTTGGAATGTCACGCCAACTGATCGATATGATTGGGCACTATTGAAGAGCAATATCGATAAATACGGATTGAGGAACTCTTTGAGCATAGCTCCAATGCCAACTGCATCGACGAGTCAGATATTGGGGAACAATGAATGCTTTGAGCCAATTACAAGCAACATATACAGTAGAAGAACGATTGCCGGGGACTTTGTAGTGGCAAACAAGTATTTAATTAGAGAGCTGACTGAACTCGGTATGTGGAATGGTCAGGTGAAAGAGAATATTATTGCTAATCGTGGTAGTGTGCAACAGATTCACACATTACCACAACATGTTAGAGATAAATACAAAACTGTGTGGGAAGGTCCTATGAAACATGTTATTGACATGGCTAAGGATAGAGGGGCATTCATATGTCAATCGCAGAGTTTAAACCTGTGGATTGAAGACCCTAATTACACTACATTAACATCAATGCATTTCTACTCATGGAAGGTAGGATTGAAAACTGGAATCTACTATTTACGGAGGAAGCCAAAGCATCAGCCCCAGCAATTTACTGTAGAACCCGAATCAGTGAAAGATAGTGAAGATAGCAACCAGGTCATGCATGGAGCGGAGGAAGGATGTGAAATGTGTTCTGGATAATTTAAATAGCAAACGATACATACATGTCTCTTACTGCCGGTGAAACACGACAAGGATCGTCATACCCTTCCATAATGCAAAAGCATCGAAGACATATAAGTACATCGCAGAATGCATTATGTAGGCCGTTTGGCGACTGTTTTACTAGATGTTGGTATAGTTCACTTAATTTGGGATATTTGATATAGGAGT
Organism: Balneola sp.; assembly: GCA_002730655.1. Taxonomy (GTDB): domain Bacteria; phylum Bacteroidota; class Rhodothermia; order Balneolales; family Balneolaceae; genus UBA1275. The sequence goes on along the minus strand of PCAT01000080.1, from coordinate 3,629 downwards.
CTCCACATTCTGACTTCGCTATGATGTTGCATATACTTGCTCCTTTCTTCATAGTACAGTAAAAAACAGGTTTAATTCTGTCTCCAAAACCATGTATCTTATTTCTTATAAACTCTACGTATAACATACGTTTATCGAACGATATGTTGTGACCCACAATTAGCTCTGATTGAGCTGCCCATTGATTTAAATGAATCAACGCTTGTTCAATGGGAATCCCCTTCTTTTGTATAATATTAGAATCGATTCCATGCACTTTAATGGCAGCCGGGTGTATTTTCACATGAGGAGGGACATAGATAATCTGATCGTATGAATGCAATATACTATGGCTTTCAATATCATAAACAATAAAAGACAATTGGACTATGTATGGCCAAAGCTCCGTTTGATAAATAGATGCATTCTTTCTCTGAGGCAACCCCGAAGTTTCAGTATCTACGATAAGAACAATCATTTATATCTACACACAAAATCCTATTATACTTGTTAACCTATTGAATGAAGTCTTTACATAATCTGCTAGTTTTGCACACTCCATAGCTTTTTCTGTGCCACGGACTGATTCCGTATTTCTCTATGCCGTTCATATGTAGTCTAGTTCCGTAGCCTTTATTGCTGCTCAGACCGTAGTAATCGTCCAACAATGGGTTCTCTTCAACCAAAGACATAATATATTCATCTCTAGCCACCTTAGCGAGTATAGAAGCAGCGGCAATTGATGTGTACTTATTATCTCCACCCTCGATGCACACATGAGGAACGATTGATATACCTGCTTTTTCTGAAAATACATTAAGCGGCTTGAAGTCATTTCCGTCCACCAAAAGTAGCAGCTGGTCAGCACAGATATCGCATCCACCAGGAAGGACTTGTGGTATTACTTCTTTTATGGCCCGATGCATGGCTTTAAAAGTAGCCTCTCTAATATTGATCTTGTCGATCGATTCAGGTTCCTCATACGTCACACTCCAAGCGATAGCATAGTTTTTAACGTTTTCACAGGCTTGTAATAATAGTTTTTTAGAAGTAAATCGCTTGCTATCTTTCATAAGTTGATGGGGGAAGGAATCGTCTCTAGGTAGGACAACTGCACCAGTGTATACTCGACCAAACATTGGACCTTTTCCTGCTTCATCAATGCCTATTTCAATCAGCTCCTCTATCTTAGAGTAGCACCATGAGAGTGGACCGGTTTTGTTGCGGTGTGTCATATCAATGGAATCAATAGTATAAGTTAAAAAGGATCAATTTATTTATGAGATTTTCTTCACATATACCATACAATGAAAGTTAGGGCAATTCATGTTGTTGTAGGATTGATTGTAATCATAGGGGTTTGTGCATTTTTAGGCACATGCTTCAAAGAAGGTTTAACTGACGAGAAAATGATTTCTGATCAGCCGACCTACAGCATAATTCGGAATCAATTAGATAGACAGCAAAGAGCTCAGGACGAGCAAGAAATGGCTAATAGTGCTCCTGCGCCTAGTGATGAGTCGCTTGAGCCTCATCCGAATGCCACTGGTGATGTAGACAGAGCCTATACTGAACTACATACTGGTCCTAAGGGAGAGCAAATCATGGCCACTCCTCAGAATACAGTATTGGGTGTTCCTAGGAGCAAGATCCCAGCCGGACACGAGGACTTGTACATTCTTAAGAGCGAGGTAGTGCCGCCTGTGTGCCCTGCTTGCCCTTCCGGGAGCGTATGCCCAAGAGACAAGCCATGCCCGCCGTGTCCACCATGTGCTAGATGCCCCGAGCCTGCATTTGAATGTGCTAAGGTCCCGTCTTACAGGGAGGGAACAGGAGCGAATCTTCCGCGTCCAATTCTAAATGACTTCAGTCAGTTTGGAATGTAAGATAGAATCAATACCGTAAGATAGAATCAAAAACGTAAGACAGTCAAACACTTGTGATAACTGACAAATGTTTGATCTAACTTTAAAATAGACTACTTTTTCTCCTTTTTGGATGTGCCCTTTCTCATATTAGGGTTCAATTTGATAAAGAAGTTGAGACCGTAAAAGAAAGAGAAGACAACTCCCATAATGAGGATTTGGTTCTTCTTAGTGAGATACCCGTAAATTATCCACATGGCGTTAGCAATTAAAGAAAGTCCCAACCAACCATAGGACATATCACTGACATCCCATGTTGTTACTGATTCTTTGATCTGTGGGATAAGTGCTACACTATTAAGGATATTAGCTATAATCCCTACTGTTGACATATATGCATTAGCATTAGATATTTATAATAAAGTGATTGTCTAGCCAACTTAAACATTGGTCAACATTTTCAATGAATAACGTCATGATTAGAGTTAGTGCACTTATATTAATCTCGTCCTTAGCCTGGTCATCTTTGATTGCGTGGGGTGCACATACTAACGCCAACTCATCTAACGCTTTGTTTCAGTTCCATCCACCTTTGATGGCATTTGGCTTTCTGGTATTCATGACTTCTGGTTTGTTATCCATTATCAACAAAAAATGTAAATTGCTTCATTCTATATTTCAGATTATAGCCTCAATATGCGTTCTGACGGGAGTTATTGTAGTAATGATTGCCAAAACTAAAAATAATGAAATACACTTCCAAAGTGCACATGCTGCAATTGGTCTGTTGGCATTCATTGGAGTGCTCTACCAATGTGTATTAGGGTTTCTTAAGTACAGCGGAAATACTGGAAGATATAGAAGTCACGGTTTGATTGGCATCGCCACGTACACCTTTGGTATATCTGCGCTATTGATTGCGAGCGCTACATACCTATGCGGAAACATAGTCCCATCAGATAAGCCAGGTACTTATGAATGTGCCGATGCGGACCTAATTGGGATGCAGTATAGTGTAACTATGTTGATTCCGGCTGTATTAGTTGTGGTGCTATATATTCGGCATGTGGCTCAACCGAGAGTTCATTATCCAAACGTGTATTCGTCTTTCGAGTAACTTCGCCTTGCTTTGCTTATGATTGCTTTGCTTATGATTGCTTTGCTTATACTTATAAATGCATAAGTATAATCCATCTTATCTTTAAGACCTACTTCCTATGACGGGAGTGTCTCCGGCTCTTTTTACCACCAGCTTTCTTTCCGCCCTTCCGTGTCTTACCTCCATGTTTCTTTCCGCCACGTTTGTGAGCTCTCTTCACGCCTCCAATTTGACCCTCATCGGTAGGATTGCCTTGATGATCGACGTTGCTCTGAAGAGGACGCGCATCCTCAGGCTGAGCGGCAGCAGCTAACTTAGCTTCCTTACGACGTTGCATAGTTCTCCACAACGCCATAACCGGACCAGTTACTGGATAAGCGAGCCAGGTCATACCAGTTCCGAACTGCTCGATTGTAGGGAAACGGCGGCACCAGGCAGAAGCTACTCCTTGCGCTACCTGCAAACTCACGCTAGGAATCTTTCCATCCTTAGGTTGTCTGGCGTTCACTGCAGCAGTCGCAGCGGTATCAGCACCAACGTAGGATAAAAAGCTTGACATGTTCTCCCATACAGCGGTCCAAATCTTAAGATCCCGCAGACGAATAGCAGCATTCAGACCAGACAAAAAGCCAGCTGCCAAATCTTCTAAATTACGCTTAGTTGAAGTGCTCAGAGCTTCCATATCC
>PCAT01000079.1 GCA_002730655.1 Balneola sp. | reverse complement strand
ATTCAAAAGTTCGAAATGGAACCAGACTATGAGTTAGAGTGTGTGAATAAGGGATACAAACTTATGTCATATTCCAGTAGACCGGATTTTTTAGAAGCTTGGAAGCAAGGTTGTACCGGTATACCACTGGTTGATGCGTGTATGCGTTGCTTACAAGCAACAGGGTGGATTAATTTTCGTATGAGGGCTATGCTGGTTTCTTTTTTATGTCATCATCTAGATTGTGATTGGAGGCTTGGGGTGTATCATTTGGCAAGACTTTTTTTAGACTATGAACCTGGTATTCACTATCCTCAATTTCAAATGCAAGCTGGGACCACTGGGGTAAATACGATACGCATGTATAACCCAGTAAAACAGTCTAAAGACCATGATCCAAATGGAGCATTTATTAGGCAATGGGTTCCTGAGTTGCAGTATTATCCTCTGGCCTATATACATGAGCCATGGACCATAACTCCCCTTGAAAAGGCATGTTTACCAGATTTGAATGGCCTCGTATATCCCAACCCAATCGTAGACATAGCACTAGCCGCATCAGTAGCTAGGAAGAAAATTTGGAGTTATAGAGAATCTTTACTGGTCAAACAAGAGAATCAAAGGATTCTAAAAAAACATACCCATCGCACAATTTAATGTGGATGGGTATAATGAATGGAAGAAGTTAAGTAGTCGCTTATTAGTTGGATATTAAATAGCTAGATGAATGTTTAGATGATCGATTATTCGCTACCTTCTTGTATGGGTGCTATGATGTCTCCCTTCTCGGTCACATCAATGACCTCATAACCAAGAGCTTTTAGCTTATTACGATTAGTTGCTCCATCTCCAACTACTAAAATGTAGGTATTTTCGGTATTTAGATATTTTTTGGCTAGAGCATTAATCTCCTCACGAGTAATATTTTGTATAATATCAGCTTGTTTGTCAACATAGGAGCCTTCTAGATTGTACCGGATGATATTGCCCAAGAAGCCGGCTTTTTGAAAAGGTGTTTCATAGCGACGAGCATCTCGCTGGCCAATAGAGTTTCTCATAAAATTGAGCTCATCTTTAGTAATTCCATCTTCTTGAAAGCCTTTGATTTCTTTTATAAACTCTACTACAGCACTATCGGTAGCACTGGCTTTGATGCCAGCCGATGCCGTAAACTGACTTCCTCGATCATTTCCACTAAATCCAGAGCGAGCGCCATAAGTCCAACCTTTATCTTCTCGCAGGTTTAGATTAATTCTGCTGTTAAAAGCACCCCCTAAGCTGTAGTTCATTAGACTGGTTTTAAAGTACTCACCTGTTGCATCGTAGGTCATATTAGATACATAGCCAATACGAATTTCAGATTGTGGAGCACCCACTTTATCCATAAGATACACTTTAGTGTAGTCTCCAGGCTTGGGTTTGGGTAAGTCAGGGATATCTACATTTTTAGTTTTCCACTCGTTTAGGAATGTTAGACTGGAAATTGCTTCTTCTTCAGAAATATCTCCAACTACAACTACTTCTGTAATCTCAGGAGACATATATGATTCATAGAAGGCACGAACATCTTCAATAGTAATTCGGCTCACAGTTTCCTCTAGACCTGAGGTAGGAACCGAATAAATATGTTCATCTCCGTAGAGCAATCGATTATAGATTTGACTAGCTACGGCCGCAGGATTTTGGTAAGAAGCACGAATACTTTCAAGCTGTTGCTGCTTGACCCGATTAAAGTCTTCTTCAGTAAAAGCTGGGCGGTAGAGTATTTCTTCAAACAACTCCATAGTACGGGTCAAATTTTTGCTTAGAGTACTTAGTCCAACTACCGTTTCACTTCTACCACCTGAAACTGATATAGAACTGGCAATGAGGCGAAGTTCTTCAGAAATTTCTTCAGAACTATAATTTTGAGTGCTTTCATTCATCAACGCTGCAGTTAAAGATGCGAGGCCTGCTTTTTGTGGATCCTTAGCATCTAGTTCATGTCCACCTTTAATGTACAGTTGCATATTAATGGTTGGTACTTCATTTGATTCGCTGCCAATAAGTTTGATTCCATTTTCAAAATTAGCTCTCCAATAGTCAGGTACTTTAACCAAAGGAGCAGTTCCTGGGATTGGTTTAATGCTCCTGTCAAATGTGTCTCCTTCAGGGCGTGAATAGGAAAGCCCGGAATAGTCTGTTGTAGGGAATGGATTATCGCCCTCCTTTTGAGCAAGATAATTATCGGGCGCTGCAGGTATTGTTGCTCCACCATCATTGGGAAGTACACTTAGTAATACTCCTGGTTTATTATAAATATACTTGTTAAAAACCCGCATGATATCTTCTTTGGTTACTTCCAAATAACGGTTTAAATCTTCATTTATATAATTAGCATTTCCGGCAATAGTCTGATAATCAGCTAATTGAGAGACCTTGCCGCTAACAGAAGTTAGTCCATTAATAAAGCTGGATTCAAAACTAGCTTTAATCTTAGCTAAATCATTATCACTTACTCCTTCTGAGGCAAATTCGTCCAAGATTGTTCTCATTTCTTGCTCGAAATCCGCTAAAGTTTGGCCTGGAAATGGTAATACAAACATAGTAAACTCACCAGCGAGTTCACTTACAGGATGGAATACGGAGGCTTGTATGGCTTTTTGGGTCAAAATAAATTTTTTGAATAAGTACGAACTTCTTCCGGTTCCAAGAATTTGTGCTAAGAAATCAAGAGGTGCTTCGTCTGGATGAAAGCGTGATACTGTTGGATAAGTTGCTAAAAGAGCAGGGAATCGAATATTGTTATCTACATATGAAACATAGCGATCTGCGTCGAGCTGAACGGGGCGTAACTTCATACTCTGTACCTCTGGTCCTCTAGGAATGACTCCAAAATATTTTTCTACCATAGGAATAACTTCCTCTGCGGTTACATTTCCGCCAATGGTAAGGGTAGCGTTGTTTGGCCCATACCATCGCATAAAGAATTTCTTTAAATCATCTACATTTACTCTATCCAGATCTTCCAATTTTCCAATTGTAAGCCAGGAATAGGGGTGACCAAAAGGATACAAAGTTTCAGCTGTGAGTTCACTCCAACGGCCATAGGCTGCGTTGTCGTAATTTTGTCCCTTTTCATTTTTTACGGTTTCTCGTTGAATTTCAAATTTTTTCTGAGTTACTGCATCTAGGAAAAAACCCATTCGATCAGCCTCCAACCATAGCACAACTTCTAGCTGATTGCTTGGGACGGTCTGATAATAATTGGTACGATCACGATTGGTAGATCCATTTAAGGTTCCTCCAGCATCACTAATAATTTTGAAGTGCTCTTCATCGGCAACATTTTCCGAACCTTGGAACATCATATGTTCAAAAAAGTGAGCAAAACCAGACTTATATAATTCCTCTCTTGCCGAACCTACATGATAAGTGATATCTACATGAACCAAGGGATCGGAGTCATCCTCATGAATAATTACAGTGAGTCCGTTATCCAGTTTAAATTCTTTAAAAGGTATAACAAGCATTTTATTATTTTCTGTATAGTTAACTTCTTTTATAAATGATGTTTGTGCTTTTAAATTAGATATACACAAAGTTAGAAATATTAGAGTAATAAGTATTGTTCTGAACTTGGAAATCATTATCGCAGCTTTAAATATTAGTAATTTGTTGATACTTAGAATGGTTTCTAGTATTATAATCCAACGTAAGATAGTTTAAAATGTTTCAATAAATGTAAAGGCTAATTATGTCAAAAGAAACAAAACCATCAGTTGAACTGCGCATTCCAATATTAAAGGATATGGAACTTGTGGCGACAAATACAGCTGATGTAATTGCTAAATATATGGAATTAAGTGAGGAGGCATCTGGTGAAATATCTATGGCATTAATTGAAGCAACAATTAATGCATTTGAACACTCCGAATCACAAAAAGATATATTTATAAATTTCACTATCTCAGACGATGAATTAACAATAAAAGTTATAGACAAAGGAAAAGGCTTTGACAGTGAAGGAATTCAAATACCAGACATCGATTCAAAATTAAAAAAACAAGAAAGAAAGAGGGGATGGGGTGTAATGCTCATCAAAGAGTTGATGGATTCAGTCGATTATGAATCGGGTAATGACGGAACTACACTCACAATGACAAAGAAAAAGAAAAATGAGCAAGATAATTAGTACTGAAGAACACAATAATTTTGTAGTAGTAAAAACAGAAGGCTATTTCAATAAAGATTTAGGTGAGCTTGTGATTTCTCTTGTCGAGGAAAACGTCAAGGAGGATAAATACCATTTTATCTTAGACTTAGAGCAATCAAAAATTGTAAACAGTATTGGTGCATCAATATTAATTGAAGTAATTGAAATACTTCAAGAAAAAGATGGAAGCTTATCATTGTGTCACATGGCTCCAATTATCGAAAAAACATTTTCAATTATGGGTCTTACAAAGTATTGTAATACTTTTAAAAGTTTAGAAGAAGCGGTTGCTCAGTAATCAATATCAGGTGATGGGCCTTGTTTTCTATATCAAAGAGCATTTCCAATTACAAAGAGACCTACCCTGATATAGATATAAGTTGCTTATTCTATAAGCAAAAAGAATTCCTAAAAAATGTGGGAGGTCTAGATTATTTTTTAGGCACACAATCGGTTAAATATCAAAAAGAGGCCATCTCTTATTTCAGAGAGATAGAAAAATCAAAAGTTGGCTTGAATAAATTTGATATTCATTTTCTTCATGAAGATTATCAAGTAGTTTTTTATCCAATTTTTTGTAAAAATGAGACAATAGGATTCGTATATGGAAATAATACTATAAGTAATGCCCAAAAGTTATTGAGTTTCAGTAGTCACTTATCAAGAAAAATTGCGGGGATATTTTATGAAAAAAGAATTAGAAAAATTGAATCTAGGGCTAGTATTAAAGACCTTGAATTCGAGTCTATTGTTCAACTTACAAATATGCTTAGTTTTTGTGAGGATTTGTCTAATGAAACATTAGAATACATTCTTATACACTTAGTATCACTTTATGCAGCCTCAAAAGGTATGTTCATCCTTAGAGATTCTAATACAAATATTTATGAAGTCAGGGCAACTTTTGAAATCCAGAGTGAAGATTTGCCTAAAAGAATGTTGACAGATAATAAAGGACTTCTATCAGAGCTTAAGAATACAAATAAAACATTTCTTCTAAAACCAGATCAATTCAATTTGGTTAAATTTGTCAAACAAAATTCAATTTGTAGCCCAATTTATTTCAGAGGTAATTTACTTGGTTGTATAATTTTAGCTGACAAAGAAAGCCGCAAGGGCTTTGTGAATTTTTCAAGTAAAGATGCTAATCTATTTGATAGCCTTACTAAAGAAATTAGTTTGACGATTAATAATTTGAAACTCATTGATGATCTTCAATCGACAAATAATTTGATTGATAATATAATGACATCTATTGAGGCTGGAATAATAAAATTTACAGAGTTTGGTGAGATTGAATATGTAAACAAAAAAGCAATTGATGTTATTGGTTTAGAACGAGAAGATATACAAAATCAGTACTATGGGATTATATTTGCAGATAATGAATCATTCCTAGAAGTAATAAGTAATTTTGAAGCATCTGAATCAGCAAATAATAAAGTACAAATAATTAAGAATGTACCATACGTGAATTCTAATGGTGTTTCATGTACGTTGGATACAACAATTTCGCCTGTTTTTGACAAAAATAATGATCGATCTGGATTTATTTTATCTTTTGACGATATATCAGATATGCAAAAGGTAAAGACTACCTTTAAGAAATATGTTTCAGGAAATATTGTTGATGAAATTCTAGATGATAACTCAAAAACTGACTTGGGTGGTACGCTTACTAACGCATGTGTTCTATTTGCAGATATCAGAGGATTCACATCCTTTTCTGAAAAAACTACTGCGTCTGATTTAGTTGCAATATTAAATAAGTATTTTACTGATATGATTGACGTTGTCTATGAGTTCAATGGAACTCTTGATAAGATTATTGGTGATGAGTTAATGGTATTGTTCGGAATACCAAATAATTCAGACCAAGATTGTCAAAACGCAGTTGATTGTGGAATAACCATGTTTAAAAGGCTTGATAAGTTTAATGAAGAATTAGAAAAACACAATAATCATAAGTTAAGGATAGGTATTGGTATCCACTTTGGCGAAGTAGTTGCTGGAAATATTGGATCGGATAAACAAATGAATTATACAGTGATTGGGGATAATGTGAACCAAGCTGCAAGATTTTGTTCACATGCTAGGCCAAATGAGATTATAATTTCAGAATCTGTATATGATAATATTTTAAATAAGTCCTTATTTACAGATCAAATATTTATTAATGTCAAAGGGAAAGAGAAATCTATCCCAGTAAGAAGCTTTACTCATAAGTTGACTTAAGCAACTTTTTTTATAACTACTAAAGTTATATCGTCAGGTAAATCATCAAGATGAGTTCGCCATTTTTTCCCCAAACTTAATAATGCATTAGAAATTTGTTTTGCACTTTTATCAATGTTCTCAAAAATTTCATTGTAAATAGCTTCGTAGTCTAATAATTCGTTTGACTCATTGGGCAATTCTGGTAACCCATCAGACATCAAAACTAAGATATCTCCAATTTCAAAATCATGTTTATTTGATTCATATTTAGTTCGACTAAGACCACCTAGGGGTAGGTTCGGAATTAAAACTTCTTCTAACTGATTATTCTTTGACTTGTACAAATAATAAGGAGGCATTGCAGCGGAACTTATTTCAATAGCATTTTCTTCAAGTTTAACTACAGATAAGCTCATACGAATTCTACCGAAATTCACTTTTTTTACTATCTGATTTAATTTGCTTAGCATATTGGATGGGGATTCTAATTCAACACCATTTAATCCAGCCTTGGTCACAGAAACCATGATACCCGAAGTTACGCCGTGACCAGTTGCATCACCGCAAATACTATATAGCTTATTTTCGTATTCAATGAAATCATAATAATCCCCGCCCATTTCGTTAGCTGATTGAAGGTATGTACTGATATCAAAAATACTTGTTGAGGGAGTTGACTTAGGTAACAGACTCTGTTGTAAGTCTCTTGCCTCATTGAGTTCTTTTTCTCGTCGTTCTTTTTCAAAGTTATCTTTAGCCTTTTTAACTCTTTGTTTTTGGATTATCCAATAAACTCCGATTAATATGATCAAATAAAAGATGAATGCTTGATAACTAAACCAAATTGGTGGAGTATTAGTAATGGCAATCTCTATATCATTAATAGATCTATTTCCATTAGCATCGATTAAATAGATTTTGATTGATGAACCATACCATGGTAGAGAAGATATTATTATTTGATTACCATTGACACTCGCATTATATGTTTCGTCATTAATACTATAATAATATCTATTATTATCTGACTTATAGTGGTTCCCTATATAAGCATCAAATAATAATGAAGTTATTTGATAATCTATTTTTATTTCATTGTTATTGATTTGGATAGGATATGGTTTGTTAAATTTATCATATCCAACCACTCGAAAGAGTTTGATTTCATTAGAAATATCCTCATCATATAATTCAGCATAATTGAATTGAAATAAACCATCTGTTCCACTAATAAAAATATTATTTGAACTATCGATCTTATGAATAGATTGTGTATTAAAAGATGTCATAGATAGACCGTCTTCTTCTGTAAGAGATCGTATTTTACCATCTTTAATTAAGTTTAATCCTTGGCCACTCTGTATAAATAAAATGCTATCTTGGTAGTAAATATCTGAAATATTATTAGATAATAGGCCATCCTCTCTCGTCAATCTAACTAATTGATTTAATTCTAAGTCAAATTTATATAATCCTCTTCCACTAGTTCCGCCATACACTTCATTAATCTCTTTAGCAAAGTAGAGATTATCAATGTTGTTTAAAGAATTCGTTGCATTAATGTTAGTTTCTTCCAGAATTTTATTTTCAACTAGGCTATCAAGACTTTCTATTTGATGAAATGAAAGTGTCTTTAGATCGCTAGATATCCAAAGAGAATTATTCACTTTTTCAATATCTGTAAAATTGGGTGGTACATTTGGGTTCAATAACTCATCATAGATGTAGCTATTTTTTGCTAAAATAAATGAGAAATCTGAAAAATTGTCTAGATCAGACTCAAATTCATGTATACCATTTTCTGTACTTACAAAAAAAGATTCATCTGTAAGAAAAATATTGTTAACCTCACCCCAATCGAATTCAAAATTATAGCTGAAGATTAATGCAAAAAAACTAAAATCGAGATTGTAGAAATAAAGTGTATTATTTCCCAATGCTAACAAATAATTCTTCTTTAAAATTATCTTGTTGTTATCATCACTTAATACTTCTTCGGGAGCTTCAATTTCATATGTATTTTTGTTAGGTATATCTGTTATTGAAAAAACTCCATTATTTAATAAAACTTCATAATATTCATTTTTAGAGTAATATTCTGAACCTTCATTAATTCTGCTAACAAGTGTTTTTTTAAGGGTATGCTTAGTCAATCCATTCTGAGTTCCTATCCATAAAAAATTGTTTCTAATATTCACTCCAGTGACTGGATATTCTGTTATTTCCTCAAAAATAACTTTGAATTCATTATCATATACACTAACAAAATTTTCACCTGATACTAATAAGAAATCTCCTTGTTTATGAATTTTTCTTACATTTGAAGATTCAATTATTGTTGATTTAAATCCTTGACTTACGGAGTTATACTCCAAAAGTGTTAGTCTTGAGTTAACTAATAATGCAAATAGTTTCGAATTAATCTTTATTATATTTTTTACATCACTATTTGCAAATT